>DAICZO010000345.1 GCA_027311125.1 Acidobacteriaceae bacterium | reverse complement strand
GGCGACGAAGGCGGGGCGGAGGTTGTCGCCGCATACTGCGGATGGATATAACGCGGCGAATTTGACGGCGTTTGTCGAGGAGAGCCTGCGAAATTTGGATTTGGAGCGGCTGGACCTGGTGCAATTGCACTGCCCGCCGGTGGAAGTTTATTACCGGCCGGAGGTGTTTGGGGCGCTGGACGATTTGGCGAAGGCGGGGAAGATCCGGTATTACGGGGTGAGCGTGGAGAAGGTGGAGGAGGGGTTGAAGGCGATCGAGTATCCGGGCGTGCAGACGGTGCAGATCATTTTCAATTGCTTCCGGCAGCGGCCGGCGGAATTGTTTTTCGAGCAAGCCCTGATGGCCTTTGGGCATCGGAGGTTATGAAAATGAGCGCGATCCGGAGTATGCTTGCAATGCGGCATGGGAGCGGACGAGGTCGACTCCGCTTTGGAGCAGTTGAGTCCGTCAGCAAGCCTGATCCGGAATGCGCGTTTGAATCGGTAAGTGTGCATACCCATCCCCGGCGGGAAGGGTGTAGCACGAGACGGTGCGTAGCAGTCTTTCCGTGCGTTCTCCGCATCCCTGCCGGGAAGGTTACGATATGACTCACAACATAGCAGGAATCGACGTTCACAAGAAGCTTCTGGTAGTGGTCATCGCCGATGCGGCGGAGCCCGATGTGCCGCTGCAGTCCCGGCGTTTTGGCACGGGTTCGACGGAACTGGGCCATCTTTCGGCCTGGCTCGGCCAGTACGGCGTGGTGGAAGCGGTGATGGAGAGTACCGCGCAATATTGGAAGCCGGTCTGGATGGAACTGGAGCCGCATATGCGGCTGCATCTGGCACAGGCTCAGTCAAATAAAGCGCCGAAGGGACGCAAGTCCGACATGGCCGACGCGAAACGTCTGGTGCGGAGGTTCGCAGCCGGTGAACTGATGTTGAGCTTTGTGCCGGAGGCCGGGCAACGGGCCTGGCGGATGGTCACGCGGGGCCGATTACAGCTGGTTCGCGAGCGGGTTCGGTTGCAGAACCAGATCGAGAGCCTACTCGAAGAGGGCCGCATTAAGTTGTCTTCGGTGATCAGCGATCTGCTCGGCGTCAGCGGGCGGCGAATTCTCCGCGCCCTGGGCGGCGGCGAGACCCATCCGGAGACTTTGGCTGCTCTGGGCGACCAACACCTGAAGTGTGGGCCGGGGCTACTGGTGGACGCCCTGACCGGCTCGATGGGAGAGATCCACCGCCGGCTGCTTACCCAGCACCTGGACCGCATCGATCTGATCGACCGGCAGATCGAGGAGTTGAACCAGCTGTCGGCGGCGCAGATGCAGCCGCATCAAGACGCCGTCCTGCGTCTGATCGAGGTCCCCGGCATTGGCGCCGAGGCAGCCCAACAGATCCTGGCTGAGATCGGTCCGGACGCCGCCGCATTCCCTTCGGCGCCACAACTGGCATCCTGGATTGGCGTCTGCCCCGGTTCCAACGAGAGTGCCGGGGAGAACCACTCCGCTCGTTCCCCCAAAGGCAATCGCTTCCTGCGCCGCCTGCTCTGTCAAGCCGCTCAGGCGGCCGTCAGGACCAAAGGGAGCCACCTCCAATCCGTGTTTCAACGCCTGATCGTCCGCCTCGGATACGTCAAGGCAGTCTGGGCCATCGCTCACCGCATCTGTAAAATCGTCTGGAACATCCTGCACCAGCGAGCACGATTCGTCGAACTCGGCGAGGCCATAAACCCCAAGGCGGTGCGTCGCGCCATCAACCACCACCTCAAGGCCCTGCGTCGGCTCGGCTATCACATCCCCGCTTCCCCAACCGTGGTGGTGGGAGGATGATTTTCGACGGAGCGGGAGGGCCGCCGATGGTAAATTGTTAGCTGATGTCCACCGGAGAAGAACTGCACGAGCAGGCCGAACACGCCTCCCACGGCGAGCCATTCAACAAACGCGTCGCCGCCACGATGGCGATGATCGCCGCCGCGCTCGCTCTGGTCTCGGTTTTGGGCCACATGGCCACCACCGAAGAGCTGCTGCTGCAGCAGAAGTCCTCCGATCAATGGGCCTATTATCAGGCGAAGTCGATCCGCCGCTATGAATCCGAAGTCGCCCGCGACATCCTCCAATCCCTGGCGAAAGCCGACGCCGCCGCCTCGTATACTAAGAAAGCCACGCAATACCGCGAGGATCAAAACGGCATCCAGAAGGAAGCTCAAAAACTTCAAACCGAGAGCGAATTCTCCGGCCGGAAAGCCAGGCGCTATCATTTTGGAGAACTGCTTCTTGAAATCGCCATCGTGCTCTCGTCTCTCGCCATACTCACGCACCGCGAAGCGATGTTCTGGTTCGCCGTCGTGTGTGGAGCGGGGGGCGTGGCCGTCGCCGCGAGCGTGCTCGTCGTAGCGTAAT
>DAICZO010000018.1 GCA_027311125.1 Acidobacteriaceae bacterium | reverse complement strand
CATCATAAGAGAGGCCGTTACCGTTGCTTGTTCTCTTTCCCCTCTGCACCAAACACACAGGTGCCCCATCCATCGCAACGCTTCACCTCGATGGGTGGAAATCAACCCCTCTCCCCCAAAGCCTTTGCTTTTGCCGTTGTCTGCTTTTTAGCTTGTCATCCTTCGCGCAGCGGAGGACCTGCTTTTGCTTTTGTCGTTGCTTTTGCAGTTGCTTCCCCCAATCCCCAGGCAGTCGTCATCTCGACCGAAGCGGTTCACAGCCCCACCATGAACCGCGCAGTGGAGAGACCCCCGCATTTCGCCTTTGCACTTGCGGTTGCCCGTTTTACTTCAAGAATCCTCTGCACCTGAAAATATTAATTGTTAATCCAGATACTCAGAGCAAACCACCAACCCCACCCCGCACCTCAAATCCACCCAAACCCAAACCAGTCTCCACACCTCCCGTTGTGCTCCACAAGCCGACCTGTCAGTGCTAATCGGTTGAATGAGCGCATTGGCGATTTGGTATCAGCCCAGAAACATATATGTCGAGAAGAGCAGTCATCCTTACTATCGGAAGCAACGGCCTTAGAACTCATATCAGGAGAAATACTATGATCTCGGTTCTGCATATTGGTTTGCCTCTCGCACCGCCCTTGTTGACGGCGGAAGAAAGTAAGATCATCGCGGCTCGGCTGGCAGGCATTCGCCAGAAAATGGAGGCAGCGGGGTATCGGTATGATGTCCTGCACGCGTCACCAGACGTAGGATTGATAGAGTTCCGCGAGCGACTGCGGACCGAGCGGATTGACGCTGTACTCATTGGCGGTGGCGTTGTTGGCGACCCCAAACTAGCAGCGTTCAAACAGCAGATCATCGATGCCGCTCGGGAAGAGGCTCCAGTAGCGAAGGTGCTTGAGTTCGACCATACGTTGGAGGTGCCGGTCCTGTTAGGACGGGCATTTGGGATACTCTAGCGAGGCGCCGCGCGTTTGAGCACAATTCCAGTGACTCCCGTGAACTCGGATTTCGTTTATTCATCGTGAAACGCAGATTCTTGACTGGAGGCTCCAGCCCAAAGCACGTCTCTGCCTGGACTCGATGCTGCCGCCCAGTTGAATGATCCTGCTGCCAAAGCATTCTCGGCTCTGGATGGTCTATCGAGTTGTAGGGGCAGGACACACTTCAACGGATGGCTGGGTGAGCATCCATCAACGGCCTGGCTTGCGACAAATGAAGACACCTTGTCGATTGTGTTGCCAGACCACCAAACGGCTGCTAAAGTGCTCAGAAGATTATCCAATGTTCAACCGATCTATCATTCCGCGTTTGTGCTGGCTTATGATTCTCACCTGTGTGGCGCCCGCTCACAGCGCACAAAAGTTTCCTGATTACCCTGTGCGCCAGCCGAGTGATTACAGCATCTCAGCGCGGCAGGAGGAAGTGTCCATTGGGCTCCAGTCGGTGGAGTCTGTCGAGGATCAACAGACATACTTCCATACCGCATTGTCCCCCAACGGATTTCTTCCAGTACTGGTTGTAGTTCACAACCAATCAAAGTCCGACAGCTTGTTGCTGGATAAAGCAGGTATCTCGTACGGCTTGGGCGACCCCGGCAAAGCTGCTCCGAAAGAGAATTCCGTGGGCCAAAAGGTTGCTATCTCAAGCACAGCAGCCATTCCGTTCATTGGGCCATTCATCGCAATGGGACTGGCGAAGGATGCTTCTGAAGTGAAGCAAAATCTTGTCCTTCGACAGCTTCAAAGCGGAACGCTTTCGCCTGGCGATACCGTCCATGGGTTCCTGTACATTCCGATCCCGAAGAAAGGGCCGAGACCCATGATTCACATTCAATTCCCGGTCTCATGGGCCGGATCGGATAAAACATCGGTTTTGCATTTTGACTTCTGAGGAGTATCGCGATGACGAAAACCCGTAAGTCCGTGCTGTCAGCCCTGATTGGTTGCCTCAGTGTCATATTGGCGTATCAACCTGCCATGCTTGCGGAGGAGCCATCGGCGGCTACAGTAGACGCGAAACTTCCGCTAAACGCTGTTCTGGTTCTCACCCCCGAATTCTGTGCGACAAAGTTCAAGCAAGGCTCAGTCTGGACCACTGGCAGGGAAACGTTCGACGTAGGCAAAATGGCTTGCACTGATCTGGAACCAGCGCTCAAGTCTGCATTCGGAAATCTCACCGTGGTCTCCGCACCTCCAACTTCCGGGGATGCACAACTTGTCCTCGTTCCGAAATTTACCGACACACACGCAACGACATCTTCGTTTGCGTTTGCTAACCGCGAGATGGATGTCTTTCTTGAATGGACGGTAAAAGACGCTGCTGGCAAGACCATCTGGCTCCAGACTGTTCAGGGCTCGTCGAAGCACCACATGGGCAATATGTTCACGCATGGCCACAACGTGAATCTGATCGTGAGAGACTCCGTCAAAGATGTGGCTGACCAATCAGTTGCAAAAATGGAAGCATCAGCGGAACTGCGAAAACTGGTTCCCGGTAAAACAACCTCGGCTAAATAGGTTCGGCGGGCAGTGGACGATAACCCCAAAGCACCTGCCACCATCCCAACCCTTGACACGCC
>DAICZO010000338.1 GCA_027311125.1 Acidobacteriaceae bacterium | reverse complement strand
CCCAACGCCCAGCGCCGCCTGCTCACCAACTTCCCCGTCAACGTCAAAGCACCACCCGCCGCCGCCATCATGGAGCACACCGGCCTCATCCATCAGTACATCCCCTACGCCGTAGGCACCAGCAGTCCAGTCGAACTCCTCTCCCTCTGGTGGCAGATCGCCCGCTGGCGACCCCAGGTCCTCGTCTATCTCGGCGCTCCCCGCGGCATTCGGTCTGCGCGCCGCGATGCAGCCTTCTTCCGCCTCTGTGGCATCGCCCGCCTCATCGGAGTCCCTCTCACTGAAGACATGCAGCACAACCGCTGGCAGCAGCACCACCAGGCCCTGGAACCCGAAGCCGAGCGACTTACCCGCAACATCGCCGAACTCGGTCCGCCCAACCTCGACGCCCCCGCCAGTTGGGACCTCGCCCTCACCACCGCCGAGCACGCCACCGCCGCGCAGGCCCTCGCCTCCACCGCCGGCCTCCCGCTCATCGCCGTCAGCGTAGGCACCAAAGTCCAATCCAAAGACTGGGGCCGCGACAACTGGCGATCCCTCCTCACCCACCTCGCCACCCTCTATCCCGGCCACGCCCTGGCCCTCAGCGGGGCCCCCGAAGAGAGCGAGGCCAGCGAGTTCGCCGCCTCCGGTTGGCGAGACGCCCCCCACGCCGGTCCCGTCGTCAACCTCTGCGGCCTCCTCACCCCCCGCGAAAGTGCAGCAGCCTTCGCCCAGGCCCGCCTCTTCATTGGCCACGACAGCGGCCCCATGCACCTCGCCGCCGCCGTCCAGACCCCCTGTGTCGCCATCTTCGCCGCCCGCAACAAGCCCGGCGTCTGGTTCCCCCACGGCAGCCAGCACCGCATCCTCTACCACCAGGTCGATTGCTGGGGCTGCGGCCTCGAGACCTGCATCGAACAGAAAAAAAAGTGCCTCACCTCGATTACCGTCGCCGAAGTCCTCGCCGAAGTCCGCGCAATTCTCGGCTAAACTGCTCTCAGCAATTGCAGCCGCGCACCGCACCACCAACACACCACGAAAACACCACAAACTGTCCACGTTTTTTTACCGCAGTCCAGCCCCAACCCGCAGAGATGCGATCATAGTGCAGCTAGTATCAGGAGACTCCCCGTACCCTATGCTCCCCGAACTCCACGCCATCCTGAACCTCCTCGAAGGCGGCTTCAGCCAGCTTAAAGTCCTCGTTATCGGCGATATCATGCTCGATCGCTACATCCACGGCGAAGTCGACCGCATCTCTCCCGAAGCCCCAGTCCCCGTCCTCCGCCACGCCCAACGCTACGAGCGCGCCGGCGGCGCAGCCAACGTAGCCATGAACCTCGCCGGACTAGGCTGCCACACGATCCTCGCCGGCTTCTGGGGCAACGACACGGAACGCGAAGAGCTTGCCGCAATCCTCGATAAAGCCAATATTGACACCGTCGGCGTCGTCCTCAGTTCGCGTCCCACCATCTCTAAAACCCGCATCGTGGGCCGCAATCAGCAACTACTTCGCCTCGATATCGAGAGCCGCGACCTGCCCCCCGCAGACGAGGCCGAGCGCCTGCTCGACCGTGCCACCGAACTCGTCACCAAGGTCCACGCCGTCATCCTCTCCGACTATGCCAAAGGCGCTGTCACCGAACCTCTCTGTGCCGCCGTCATTCGCGCCGCCCGCACAGCAGGAATCCCAATCCTCGCCGACCCCAAGACCCCCGACTTCAGTAAATACTCAGGCGCCACCACTGTCTGCCCCAACCTGAGCGAGCTCTCCCTCGCCACCGGAGTCCCGGCACACCACACCGAAGAACTGCTCGCTGCTGGCCAGGCACTTCTCGCCGAACACGACTTCCAGTTCCTCACCGTTACCATGAGCGAGAAGGGAATCAGCGTCTTCAAGCCCGGCAGTATCTACCACTCGCCCGCCCGCGCTCGAGAGGTCTTCGACGTCTCCGGCGCTGGTGACACGGTCATCGCCACGCTCGCCGCCTCCCTCGCCGGTGGCCTCAAGATCGAGACCGCAGTCGAACTCGCCAACCTCGCCGCTGGAATCGTTGTCGCCAAGGTCGGCACCGTCCCCATAGCCCAGCACGAACTCATCGCCGCCCTCACGCCCAGCACAGGACTCACCGCAGGCGAGAAGATTCTTGATCTCGAACGCATGGCCCTCCGGGTTGCGGAGTGGCGCGCCTCCGGTGAGACCATCGTCTTCACCAACGGCTGCTTCGATCTGCTGCACGTCGGCCACATCACTCTGCTGGAAGACTGCCGCCGCTTCGGCTCGAAGCTCATTCTCGGCCTCAATGCAGATGCCTCTATCTCGCGCCTCAAAGGCCCTTCGCGGCCCATCGTCGGCGAGC
>DAICZO010000337.1 GCA_027311125.1 Acidobacteriaceae bacterium | reverse complement strand
CTACCCCTTCTTCCCCAGCCAGAATCTCCGCCAGATGCACCGTCTGCACTCCCGTCCGCTGCCGGTGCAACGCCCCCTGAATATGCATCAGGCAGCTGTTGTCGCACGCCGTGCAGGCCTCCGCCTTCGTATTCAAAATCGCATTCGTCTTCTCCGCCAGCATCGCGCTCGACACATCTGCGTTCTTCACCGCGAACGTCCCGCCAAACCCGCAACACTGCTCCAGCCCAGCCAACTCCACCAGGTCGATGCCCCGCACCGCGCGCAGCAACCGCTGCGGCCCATCCCCCAACCCCAGGTTACGCAACCCGTGGCAACTGGCGTGGTACGTCACCCGATGCGGATAGTACGCCCCCACATCCTCCAGCCCCAGCCGCTTCGTCAAAAACTCCGAAAACTCAAACACCCGTGGCAACAACTCCTGCAACGCCTGCTGCAGCGACTCGTCCTTCAACTCCTCCGCCATCTTCGGATAGTGGTCCCGCATCATCGCCACGCAACTCGACGAGGGCACCACCACCGCCTCAGCCCCCCGAAACTGCTCCACAAACCGACCCACCAGCGGCAGAGCCTCCGCCTGATACCCCGTATTCCAATGCATCTGCCCGCAGCACGTCTGCCCCGCAGGAAAGTCCACCGTATGCCCCAGCCGCTCCAGCACCCGCACCACGGCCTTACCAGTCCCAGGAAACAACGTATCGTTATAACAAGTAATAAACAGTGAGACTCGCAGATCAAACCTCCAGCACACCGGCGCAATGCAATCTAAAATTCAATAGAGAGTATATTCCCCAACGCAAACTCCGTCAGGTACGATAGTACCCGCTACAGAAACACCTCCATCATTCACTACATCGAGGCCTTCGTGGGACCAAATCCATTCATCGGCGTCATCTTTCACTGGATCGGCGGTTTCGCCTCCGCCACCAACTTCATCCCCTTCCGTGGCATCAAGCGCTGGTCGTGGGAGATCTACTGGCTCATCCAGGGCATCGCCGCGTGGCTCATCGCCCCCACCCTCCTCGCCTCCATCTTCGTCCCTCATCTCTTCGCCATCCTCCACACCGCCTACATCACCCACCCCTCCAGCATCCTCTACGCACTCCTCTGGGGAGCCCTCTGGGGTGTCGGAGGCCTCACCTTCGGCCTGGCCATCCGCTACCTCGGCATCGCCCTCGGTTACGCCATCGCGCTCGGCCTCTGCACCGCCTTCGGAACCCTCATCCCCCCCATCTACGATGGCTCCATCCACACCATCCTCCACGAAACCTCCGGCCGCGTCATCCTCCTCGGCGTCCTCGTCTGCCTCATCGCCGTCGCCGTCAACGGTGCCGCCGGATGGTCCAAGGAAAATGAAGTCACCCCCGAAGAAAAAGCCGAAGCCGGAGAAACTGACTTCTCCTTCGGCAAAGGCATCGCCGTCGCCATCTTCGCAGGCATCATGAGCTCCTTCTTTGCCTTCGGCCTCAAGGCAGGAGCCCCCATCGGAGACCTCGCCAAAACCGAACTCCTCGCCAACGGTCGCCTCGACCTCTGGCAAAACCTCCCCGTCCTCATCGTCGTCCTCTGGGGCGGCTTCCTCACCAACTTCATCTGGTCCGCCATCCTCATCTTCAAGAACGGAACCATCCGCCAGTTCGTCGGAGAACCCGGCCTCAACCCCATGCGCGCCACCCAGGTCGCCGGCAACACCCTCGTCGACTTCGATCCCCTCGACCCCAGCACCTACGATCGCGTCGCCCCAGGCACCCTCGCCGCCAACTACCTCTTCGCCGCCATGGCCGGCGTCATCTGGTACTTCCAGTTCTTCTTCTACTCCATGGGACAGACCAAGATGGGCAAGTACGACTTCTCCTCCTGGACCCTCCACATGGCCTCGATCATCATCTTCGCGACCCTCTGGGGACTCTTCCTCAAAGAGTGGCGCGGCACCAGCCGACGCACCCGCATCCTCGTCGCCTCCGGTCTCTTCCTCCTCATCAGCTCCACCGTGGTCGTCGGCTAC
>DAICZO010000328.1 GCA_027311125.1 Acidobacteriaceae bacterium | reverse complement strand
TAGGTTCAAATCCTGCCCCCGCCACTGAGAAATCCAGAAGGGTCGGTCCGCAAGGACCGGCCCTTCTGCTGTCCGAGAATCAATCCTATGGACGGACTACTTTGGCGGCCCTTCAGCTTTTAACGGGGTCTAGGTGTATATCTCTCCTGTTGCGCTATGAATGAAGTAACAACCAAGGTAACCAAGTTCATTTTGAAAAGAAGAGGGGCGGGGGAGCCTGTAGCCTTACAAGCTGTGAAACAAAACAAAGCCAATGTGCTCCCCCTTCCTTTTCGATCCTAGCGATATTTGTAGCGCCCTCGTTGGCTTAAAGGTGGTGAGAGTCCTCCATTACCGGAGAATTGGTCCTGTAGCCGAGATCGCTATCGAAAAGATCGTCTCAGAAGTCCGCTGTCCTATGTGTGGTTTTATAGCGCATGTAAAGGAGCGACCCTTGGTCACCTACATCGATCTTCCATTTGGGGGTACTCCTACGAGGATCAAGTGGAAGAAACATCGGATGATATGTATCAATCTGGGTCTTCGGATTTCAGCGGGGGATTCGGTGTTCAAAATTGATCGTGGTATCAATGCACCGATCAACACTGCTGTCCCCGGTAAGGGAGACGTCGCTGTCAAAATCACTCGGTGGGCGTCTGGCCCGTTGAACAACGGCCATGCCCAAGGCAATTATAGGGTCATTGTGCCTCGATGACGTAAGAGTGAGGGCAGTACTGTGATATCAGAAGTTTCTTCATGTTGATTTTGCGGTAGGTCTTTGGAGCCTGAAAAACAACATGGATTGCTCATTTACTGCGACGTCAGGTTCGGGCTGGACGACCGCAATGCGGTAGTCGCCCCGTAGTGGCTCGACGCCTCCTTTTGGAGGAGTCACAATGCCCACTACCGACCAGTCCAACTCAACTCTCGTTTCGGAGTCCTTCGGAGTCCTTCATTTTAAGAATGGACTGGTTTGGTATACGACGGTTCTCGGCCTTGCCATTGCCGCGAAGGCTTCGGGAAACTTCACCTAACGAACTCGTGGTCCTTGCCTTTGAATTCTCCCTGAGCTGGGCGGTCGTTGAGTCCACCGCACGGCGCTGCCGCAGAGAGATGATGGTCATCGATGGCACGAAGGAGCATGGCTAAAGTGTGGTGTCGCCAAAGGGTTCGCCAACCACTGAGAACCGTTTACAAGTACTCGCGGATTGATCGAGGAGTCGCGAATCATGAGCTGACACGACGAATCTCTGCGCTGGATGTACAGAGGCGGACATGCCAACGGTGTGACGCGGTTTCTCAATCGGTTAGCCACCACCATGTTTCGAGTCGGCATATGGCCGACGCGGGATAGTGCTGTCGCCGAGTGGCGCATCGGCGGCCATGTGCTGATGCCGGAGATAACAGTTGATGCGGATGGCTCGCTGCCCACCGTGACGATGTCACGGTGGGCGCAGCCGAAGGGCGAAGAGTGGGGCAACTACCCGTTTGGCGGATCCCTGGAAGCAGAGTCGGTCTTCGAGGGCACCCGGGTTACGACACGGGCACAGGTCGGGTACTTCTTTGGATCAGACCGTTGGGAGAAGGGCGAGTTCTTCCGAGCGACGATCATGTCCACGACGTATTCGTAGCGACAACATGGCCAAGATCGAAGCGACTCCAGTTGTAGCGTTCCCGCCTCACAAGTTCCTCGTTGAGGCGATCAAGATTGTCCATACCCTCATCTGGGCATCGATTGAGTCGTGCGCCCTATATGTGCTTGTCGGCGGCCTCGCCGGTCGATCAGATCGGCGGGTTGCTTTCGCGTCTACGGTGGTCGCGGCCGAGACCGCTGTCTTTACCGCAAACGGGTTTCGCTGCCAACTCTTCGAGGTTACTGAATCGCTGGGTGCACGAGATTGGACCGTCACGGACCTCTACTTGCCTCTGATTGTGGCTCGGAATCTTCCCGCCATCCACGTCGCTATCATTCTCTGGGCGGCGTACCTCCACGTCCGCAATCTGCCACATGCTGCGCCGTCAAGTCCTCCCTGGCGTCGGTGCGCAACCACGCAAGCTCCCGGGCAGTTGGCCGTTGGTCATCTAGAGCATCCCGGGCCAGTGACTTTCCCACGACGTGGTCGGAACCATGCTGCTATGACACTTGATCGCTGACAGATGACAAGTCCTAACGCTCGTCTCGGCGATTCCATGATGGCAAGGCGAAGTGGCTCATCAAGGCGGATTCTTCACGCCTCGCCTCTCTCCGTGGCCGAATCAAGATGACAAGCGTGCGCCCATCCGCGATGGATCGGTTTGCGAGAGCATTGACTCGTCAGTTCGTCTGTTGCCCGCCGTTGGTGCGGCCCGATTGCCGGGCGAAGGTGTTGCATTTCGAGATAGTGGAGTAACCCTGGGAGCCGAGGCGCACGCTCAGTGGTGCTCGCGTCTGCCCCACATACACCACCCGGCCGTCCACTTCCCAGAGGTAGAGGCCGGGTTAGTTTGGAAGTGGTGGCATCCGCAGCTTGGCAAACGTACCGTCTCCGCGCGCGTGCCGTTGTCTTCCAACGGGAAGTGGTTGTGGCGAAAGGTTGAGACCGGCGTGCCGAACTTGGCCAGCTCTGATGAATCCCTCTGGCGGAATTGCATCCGACCACCCGACATTGCTCAACCTCAGATCAGTTCTGCACCACGCAGATGCCTACGCACGACCCGAACGACGTCGTCGAAACGCGGCGGATCTGCAACATGCTCTGGCATCTCCGTCTCCCACCGAGTCTTGTACCGGCCGAGGCGGTCCTCGAATCGCTCCTCGAACGACGCCGGATCGATTCCCTTGGCCTTCGCCTTCCGCTCAAAGAGCGGGCGGACCTCTGCGAAGTCCACGCCCACATCTTCTACGAGCCGGTAGATGTCGTAGATGTCACGGCACTGCGCGCGCTGGACGATGCAGCGCAGCTTCTCCGCTGCAATCTCCTCGATGGGATAGACGTCGAAGGGGACGGCGTCGGGAAGGTCGGGCCAAACGTCGGGGAGGATCGTGCGCTGCTCGACGGACTCGACCACCTCGGAATCCGAGACGTCCAGCTTGATGCGTCGCGGCTTTCTGGCCTCAAGCGGTCCGACGTAGGCAATCGATGGGCTGTCATCCTCTGTCAGTTCCAACATGGGCAGCCCGGCGTGGTCGCGCGCTGCCGCAAGAACGTCAGCCATCGCTGCGTTCGCAGCCTCAACGCTTCCATCGATCAGGGTGAAGTCGAGGTCGGCTTAATATCGGTAGTCGCCGATGTGGACAAGCCGGAGTGCCGTTCCACCTTTGAAGACGAGGCGACCCCCATCTGCAAGCTGCAGTTGGTGGAGCTGAGCAACGATGTGGGCGAGGACGTAGTCCCGTTCCACGACGGCAGCATCAACGCCGTAATGATCGGCTCGGCGCGTGATGGCGTGCCGGGTGAGCACTGTCAGTTCCCCACGATGGCTTGCAGCTCGTCGACTGTCGAGTTCCACGCGACGCGATACCTGGCATCGGTCCACTCGACTCGGTCATCTCTTGTGTCGAGTCGAATCACCGGTTGCCGCTTGGCAACGACGGGGTCCACCGACAGTGGAAGGTTCAGCGCGTGTGTGTGCGAGCGATGCCAGACGCCGTTCTGACGCCCGACCGCGCGCACCGAACGCCTTGGCTAGGCGCGTGATCCGCTTCGGATCCGCGTCGCGCGATCCAGCAGCGAGCGCCTCGGCGAGCCGTTCGACTCCGCCAGTGAGGTCGAGGCGGAGGGCACTCTCGAAGAGTGCCCTCTCCAAGTTGGATCGCCAGGACCGCCAGACGGGTTCCGCCTCAAGGTGGATCGTCTCGGGCCTCTCGACGATGGAGCGCAGCGGTCGCTTGCTGACAGTCGTGAACCGGACCTGCTGAGTGCAGGCGATATACACCGTACGGACCGGGTGGCTGACCAGCCCGAGTTCACTCAGAGCACTCAGGTAGGCGATCCGATGGTCCTTCCCCTCGAAGGCTCCTCCGACGGCCAAGCCGAGACTCTCCGTTGCGGCTGAGGTTCCCAGCGACCCGAGGGGCCGGATGGCATAGTGGCCGCGGGTGAGGCGGTCTACCAGGCCTTTCGCGGCCAGCTGGCGAAGGGCGTTCGCCGTGGCAGGGGTGGACACTCCCAGGGCAGCCCTGGCGTCGTCGAATGTGAATTCGTCTCGGCCGTCCGCCAGCAGCGTGTCGATCAATTCCAGTTGACGGGTCATAGAGCCCTCCTTGCTAAGGAGTATAGCCGAAAGTCACTATAACAGTGACTTACCGCTGTGTTACCCAACCAAGCACCAACTCACCTAAAGGGTGACCTACCGCGTACCATCCCACAAAAATCCCATGGATCGTTCGGGGAGTGCCATTCGGAGAGTCCAGGTAAGGGGCGGTGAGTCTGACAAAGATCCTGGTAGAACCGGATCTATCAGGACCATGGAGGATCAGGCGAAACCGACTGGACGGCTCAAATGGGGCTCATAACCCGAAGGTTGTAGGTTCAAATCCTGCCCCCACCACTAAGAAATTCAGAAGGGCCGGTCCGCAAGGATCGGCCCTTCTGCTGTCTGCACCGGAATCCCAAACGTATCCCAAGAACTGGGTACAGTTACTTCAGTGAGTCTTGGCTCTTCCGCTTCTAGCGGGCATGATCAGGAATGCAAATTTTTGCGAAGTCCAGTTTCAATGTTTAATGTGCGCATCCAGTATGTTGCAGCGGACGGTACATCTCCTGCGGATGGGTACGCCGATTGTGTCCATACCTGGGCGGAGTGAGTTTTATCCTTGTATCGTCCCAATCTGACGAATTCTCGTTCGATAGCGTCGTGATGTGACCGCAGCGACTGCCGCAGCCGATTCCCGATCGACGTAAGAGTCGGTACTCACCTAGGAGCGCGCTAATTATCCACTGGCAGAGTTCCCGTGCTGTGATCGGCCATGTCGGTGGTGTCAGCCGGGCGGAGTTCGCCGCGTACAACGGGACAGCCACGGTCGAGGTGTTCTGGGGTTAGAAGTTTCCCTAGATGAGTTCCTTGAGCATCGATACATCTAACGTCAGATTGGCAACAATAGTCTTTAGTCTTCGGTTCTCCGCTTCTAGTTCTTTTACGTCTCTTGGCGTCTGTGGCTTTCATACCTGCGTAGGTGTTCTCACCAAGATGCCATTTGGTTTCAGTTATCCCTAGGCTTCTGGCAACTTACACGTCCGAACTGCCGGCGTTTAACAATCTGTCACCTTCGGCAAGCTTTTGAATGACTTGTTCTGGTGTGCGCTTTTTACCTTTCATGAAAAATCCTCCCATTTATATTTTGGTCAGTATTCTCACATTAAGGGTGGATCATCCAGGATTCACCATGGCATATGGTTGCCCGATGACGCGGGAACGAGACCCGGCTGTCGCCACTGGAAGCCGGAAGGCCAGCTGGCAGGGGGCGGTGCGCCGAGCACGTTGGTATCAGGGGTTGAAGAGCTTCCAGTGCCCTTCGGAGACGACCTCAACGGCGTCGTCGACTACTTTGATGGCGGTCTCATCGTCTAGTGCATACGTCGGCCCCGGTATCCGACAGGCCCATTTTTCGGCGTTCGCCGCGTCCTGTTCATCGTCGAAATCCACGTGAGGGATTTATCGCAAAGTCAACGAGTCTCGCCCCTTCAGCCATGACCAAGGTCATCGTGAGCTCTTCCTGGGGTCCGACGAACACGATCTCCTCGGACGAGAGCCTCTCCCCGCTGCACTTCGGAGGAGCGATGTACGTTTCACCGAAGATAGAGGTCATCGCCATGCTTCCGGCGCTCACCCCGACGTACGCTGTCTCTGGGCTCAAGGACGGGAAGAGATCCGCTAATCCAGAATGCTTCAGCCAGTAGGACAGGTACACGGAATCTCCGCCCCAGACCAGGAGGGCGTCTGACTCCTGTACCGCTGCGACCCAAACATCTCTATCGAGGCTGGGCAGAGCAGTGAGTTCCAGTACTCCTGCACGCACATTTCTTCATAGAGGCGTTCCAACAGGACATCTTTGTTCCGATCGGGTGGATCAGTTTTCTCGGAACTCCTCATGAAGTTAAACTCTCACACCGCTGATATTTATTGGAGGTTGTATGCTAACATCCAATAAGGAGATTCCATGTCTAAGGTTCTGAAGCGGCGCTGGAGGAGCGAAGTCGGCGGTACAGGGCTGCCCCGCAAGGACAGCCGGTCATGCGAATACGAAGCCTATGTCCCAGATCATCTCATGGGAAGGCGGTTTTTCCTAGAGGGTGAAGTCGCTGCCGATGTTGCAGATGCCGAGGCGGCGATCGTTCGTCTGAACATCGAAGCTAACGCTCTCGTTGACACTGAGGCGCTCGCCCGCATCCTCCTTCGTGCTGAAGCCGTGGCCTCGTCAAGGATTGAAGGACTGGAGGTCGGAGCACGACGTCTGCTCCATGCCGAGGTCGTCCGAGGAATGCACCAGGCGACAGCCGACGTCACGGCAGCCGAAGTCCTCAACAACATCGACGCCATGGTATTTGCGGTCGAGAGCATCGATGCCGGTGATCCCATCACCGTGGACATCCTCCTCGACATGCACCGTCGTCTCCTTGCTGGCACACGACTTGAACAGTACGGAGGTATAGCCAGAGACCAACAAAACTGGATTGGTGGAAGCGCCTACAACCCGTGCGCTGCCGTCTTCGTCCCCCCTCCCCCTGAATTCGTCAACGAACTTCTTGAAGACCTGTGCGCCTTCTGCTGCACGGACGATCTCCCACCTGTTGCGCAAGCTGCCATCGCACATGCCCAGTTTGAGACGATCCACCCGTTCGTGGACGGAAACGGAAGAACTGGTCGAGCCCTGATCCATCTCATCCTTCGACGTAGGGGACTCGCTCTCCGAACGCTTCCTCCCGTGTCCCTGGTGCTCGCTACGTGGGCGAGGGATTACATCGACGGGTTGACCCTGTTCCGCTACGTCGGATCACCAACGTCCCCTGGCGCCATCGACGGGCTCAACACGTGGATTGGCCGGTTCGCAAGTGCTTGCACGAGGTCCGTCGCTGACGCCAGCACGTACGAACGACGAGCGGCTGAGCTAGAAGTGGAGTGGCGTGAACGACTGGGATCTGTCCGTGCCAACTCCGGAACGGACGTTCTCCTCCGGGTACTTCCCGGTGCGCCAATTCTGACTGCGGACAGTGCTGCAACTCTCCTCGGACGTACCTACAAACCAGCAGCGGCAGCGATCCAACGTCTTGTCGATGCCGGGATTCTCCGCCAGGTGAACGTCGGGCGGCGCAATAAGGCATTCGAGGCGCCAGAGGTCATCGCTGCCTTCACTGCACTGGAGCGCCAACTCGCTAGCCCCGAAGGCGATACTCGCACGAGTGAGCCCGTGCGTACTGTGCCTCGAGGGAAGTGATGGCGACTACGTAGACGGTCAACGGTAAACGGTCCACCGTTGACCGTCTGCAGAAACCCGCTTGTATTAGAGGCACCGAGATAGACGGATCTCTACGGTCCTCCGTGGACCGTTTGAGGTCAACGGTACGTTTTGGTGTCGGTGACGATCGCTTACCGATTTCCTCATACTCGATCATGTCGTGGAAAAAATTGTCGTGGCAGTTCACAAGGGATGATCGGGAAAAACTACAGTCGCGGTAAATCTGGCTGGTGCTTTTGGCAACTTCGGCAAGCGTGTTCTGCTCGTCGATACCGATCTGCACCGAGCCTGTGCTGCGGCCCTCGGTCTCGAACCCGCAAGCCAACTCTCAATGAAGTGCTCGTCGGCCAGGCACAGCGCCAAGAGGCCATCGTCAGCACGAGCATCCCAGGGCTCTCCCTCCTCCCCTCTGACCTCGATCCCGCCGGAGCTGAGGCCGAACTTCCAAAGGTGGACAACTGGCAGCAAGGTCTGAGCCGAGTCTTGATAAGTCTCGACTCCGTGTGTGACGCGGCCATCATCGACACCCCACCAGGATGGCGTACTCCGCTACAGCGCATTGAATGCTGCTACGGGAGTGATTGTGACTTGTCTTCCAGGGGTTCATCGCTTGGAGACGTCAGCGACTACGAGCTGTGGTCGAACCCAAAGAAGCGCTAGGTCGCGTTCCCCTTGAATAGCACCGCCTCCCTGAGCGAGCGATTCTTTGGTGAAATCATTGAGCGCCTATTTACAGTCTTCTCCAAGGATGTTCGATAATTTCTTGCAGACCGTTTGAAGTGTACGCATCTGCTTGTACACCCGCGAATTCTTGGCTCAACGGGTGTAATTCGTTGAGAAAGTAGTCCTTATTCAACCAAACATAGAAATATAGGTGGCGAGATTGACTTCGTTTTGAACGTTCTTTATTTCAAATGAAGCTGAGCTTCGATATCGGCTATGTGATGCTCGATATCATGCACAAGGTAGATTGCAAAAGTTTCAATCGTAAAATGTGAACCATTGCTCCTCAATCCTCTGTTGCGCCATTGATCGCCTGAGACTGCAGCAAAGGCATTCGATAGCTTGTCAGCGTTGCGCCGTAGTTCCAACAGAACTGCTTTTGGATTTTGATGTTCGTAGTCATTCTCGATCGCTGCTTTATCTTGATCCCAATTTTCAAACTCGGGGTTATCGAATTGGAGCATTTTGGAAAGGCGCTCATCGAAGATTGCAAAGACGTCCCTGACGTGACACGAGTATTCAAGGGGAGACCAAACGCCATCTGAAGGACGAACTGAGACACTTGGATGACCTAAGGCACGATCGTAGTACTCAGCAGTAACGAATATGCGTGAACTGGTCTCATCTGCCGGAAAGGGCTTAAATGAGCACTGAGTACACCCCTCGGTGATTACAAAGGTCCAATCTTTATTGTCTGGTGCTATCTGGTAGTACGGCATTGCATTGCCCTTCCGGTGGTCGCGGTTATAGGTAGGAGTTCAGGTTGCTACTTCCATTTGAAGTGAACAAAGAGTCGTCCGAAGTTATCTGAATCTTTTTCTATTCGGTGGTACTTGGCCTTTACCTCTTTTTGCTCCAAGTATCGGATGACGTGTTTTTTGAGTTGGCCGCTTCCCTTGCCAGGGATTATCTCGATTGACGCCGCCTTAATGCGCTCTGCTTCAGCAAAGGCATCGTTGAGGGCGGTGTCGATCGCCTTTGAGCTGTTGTAGATGGGGTGAAGATCTACCTTAATTTTTGATGCCAACCTTCGTCTCCCTTGCAAGTAATAGCCGACAAATGACTACCAAATAGATACTCGCTCGTTTGGATCGAGCCACATCCCGGAGACTTCGTCGGTTTCAAAGGAATCATGGAAGGCGTCAAGATTCTTAACGATTTGATTGCATCTAAATTCGCTCGGTGAATGTGGGTCAATTGCCAAGAGGCGTTCCATTTCGGCATCACGACGCTTTTCGCGCCAAGCTTGCGCCCAGGATAAGAAGAACCTTTGTGCCCCGCTTAGTCCATCAATCAGGGGTGCTTCCTGTCCATCAAGAGAGATTAGATAGGCCTTCCAGGCGATTCCCAAGCCACCGAGATCTCCTATATTTTCTCCAACGGTGAGTTCGCCGTTTACCTTGAGATTTGGGGTCTGCTTTGGAGATAAAGCCGCGTATTGATCGATTAGTTTCCTAGCGCGAATCTCAAACGCTTCGCGGTCCTCGTCTGACCACCAATTTTCCATCTTTCCAGTACCATCAAACTTGGATCCTTGATCGTCGAAGCCGTGCCCGATTTCGTGCCCGATTACGGCGCCGATAGCCCCATAGTTAGCAGCGGTATCGCGGTCCTTATCGAAGAAGGGAAATTGCAGTATTGCAGCGGGAAAAACTATCTCGTTGAACCCGGGGTTGTAGTATGCATTTACGGTTTGAGGGTTCATGAACCACTCATCGCGATTGATTTCGCCACCTATCTTTGACATTTCATAGTCATGATTGAAGCGTGAAATTGCAAAGATGTTTTCAACGAGAGACCCTGAAACTATATTTAGCCCACTGTAGTCGCGCCACCTCTTCGGATATCCGATCTTTGGGGTGAATAGTTCGAGTTTTTCGATAGCCTTGACCTTTGTTTCTTCGCTCATCCAATCGAGTTCGCGGATGCTTTGACGGTACGCTTCGATCAAGTTTGCGACTAATTCGTCCATGGCTCTCTTGGCATCTTCATCGAAGTGCCTCTTGACGTAACTCTTTCCAACCGCTTCACCGAGTGCCCCGTTCAGGAGGCCTACTGCGCGCTTCCATCTAGGCGCTAGATCCGGCGTACCAGTTAGGGTCTTTGAGTAAAATTCGAAATGAGCCTGAACGAACGGATCGCTAAGGTAAGGGGACATCGTTCTGACAATTCCCCATTTGAGCCACGACTTAAGATCGTCGAGAGGTGTATCGGCAATCACTGTCGCGACTTTGTTGTAAAAACTAGGCTGACGGATAACC
>DAICZO010000147.1 GCA_027311125.1 Acidobacteriaceae bacterium | reverse complement strand
GTTTTGAGCAGGCCGTCGACGCGCAGGGTACTGACACTGTGCAGCGATCCAAGGTAAAGTTCGCGATTCTGGTGCTATCGGTGGTGATTCCACCTATGTGCCTAGCCGCGCCGCCCGGTGCAGCGGTGACGGGGGTGGTGCGCGACTCGCAGGGTGTGGCGCAGATGGGTGCGTTGGTGCAGATTGTGTCGGGTGATTCTGCGCTGGCCAAGACGGCGTTCACCGATCTTCATGGCCGCTACCTCATTTCAAATCTGATTCCAGGACGATACCGGGTGCGTGCGAGCGCGGCGCTGTTTGTGCCGACGTTGCGGGACAACGTTCAAGTGCGATCGGGAGCACGGGCCGTGGTGAACCTGACGTTGAGTACGCTGTTCGATACGACCTCGTGGCTGCCGGCGGAGCGGCGCAAAGCGGACGAGCCAGGGGATGACTGGAAGTGGACGTTACGGTCGGCGGCGAACCGATCGATTTTGCGGATGGTGGAAGATGGCCAGATCATACTGATCAGCTCCAGTGCGACCGAGGGGCCGCATGTGCGGGATACGGCCAAGGGTTCGGTTTCGACGGGCAGTGGTGATTTGGGTGGTGGTGGAGTGCATAGCATTCTGTCAGTGGATCGGGTGCTGGATGATGGCGCGGATGTGATCTTCCGGATTGATCTAGGGAGTGAGTTGGCCTCGGCGCAGGGCCGTCCGTCGATGGAGTTTCAGACGGGGTACGAGCGGAAGCTGGGTTTTGGTGGGGCAGCACGGACGCTGGTCAGCTACCAGTCGCACCCGGAGTTGATCCAGAGTGGTCAGCGGACGGGGCTGGATGCGATGCGGGTGGCCAGTGTGGAGAAGTTTGCGCTGGGCGATACGGTGGAGTTGGAGGCCGGGAGTGCCCTGGATGTAGTCCACACGCTGGGGTATGCGGTGATGGCACGGCCGTTTTTACGGATCAGTGCGCATCCTGCTGCGGACTGGACGGTTGGGTATCGGATGGCTACGGGGCGTGACCTGCAGTCGTTCGAAGCACTGGATGGACCGCGACCTGATTTGCCGGTGGCGATCCAGTCGCAGGGGGCGATGCGGATGGAGAGTGGGGTACATCAGGAGGTTTCAGTGGCGCGGAAGGTGGGCCGTGGCACGATCCAGGTGGCGTACTACCATGATCGTCTGAATGAGGTCATGATTGCCGGGAGTGGTGAGCTTGGCATGGGTGGGGTTGCGGCGGGAGCGGCGACCAGCGGTGCTGCGAGTGCTGCGGCGTCTCCTGGCTACGGGGTGATGTCGGATCATGCAACGGGGAGTTTCCGCGTACCGACGGCTGGATTTAGAACGCAGGGTGTAAACATTACGTTCACGCAGCCACTGACGGCTGGAGTTTGGACTGCAATCGAGTACAACAATGGCGGAGGGCTGGCTGCGGATCGGCTGGGGCTGCAGTCACTGGCCGATACCATGTCGGGGTTATCGGTGCAGCAGGGTGAGTCTGCGACGATTGCGGTGCGAGGCCGCGTGGTGCGGAGTGGGACGAATGTGCGTGCGGCCTATCGGTGGCAGCCGCGCGCGCTGGTGACCGCAATCGATTCGTATGGGGCGTTCAGCGATCAGGCGTTCTTCAGCTTCTATCTTCGCCAGCCAATCAGCCTGGGGCACTGGCTGCCGCAGGGGTTGGATGCGACGGTGGATGTAACGAACCTGCTGGCTCAGGGGTATCGTCCGTTTTTGTCGGCAGATGGACGGACGCTGTACCTGGCGCAGTCTCCACGGACGTTGCAGGCGGGACTTTCTTTCAATTTCTAACGAGAGCTGAACGGATTTACTCTGCGTGATTTGTTGCGACGCGCGGAGCACTGTCTTCAGGGATAGGCTAAAGCTTGTGGGGATTTTGATACAGGCAGGTAGCAGCAGGCCGCATAAGGAGCGGTGCCGGAGATGGGTGGAGCGATACAACATTACAGAGACATTTTGATATGGTGCTGCGAAGCGGTTCAGTTCGTCGTGATATTGCTCCTACTTTGGCAGGTCTACTACGGACCATCTCCCGACCAGAAAACAAAGGTGCAGAATAAAAGGCTGGTCATCTTTGGATGTTGTGTTTTATTTGTTTCCTATCTCTTGAAGATGACGATCGAACACCTACATCAGTTTTGACTTTGTCTTTGCGCGCAAGTGACTGTGCTTGGCTGCGCTGGTGAAGCGCAACGCGGCTCAAGGTTTGGGGATCGAGTTCTGAAGAGGATGCATTGCGTAGAACAGCGGGACGCGGTAGCGATCGAACCTGCTATCCGTCGATTAAGAGTCTTGGAATGCGGGCAGCGATAGCTACCAGGCCAGAGTCGCTGGCAAAAACTCCGCAAACAGATCGTCGTAATAGGGCTTCAACTCTTTCATATTTGGCTTGCTATGGCCCTTGGAATAGAGGTCATACTGGTTGAACTTCAGCACCCATTCCAGCATGGAGCGATCCTTGTCGTTGCACAGATGGTCGTATGCACCATGGTGATGCCATGGATAGAACGAGTGGAAGCGCAGCATGTAAAGCGCCTCGTCGCGCAGGTAGGGCTTCATCACCTCGGCGATGTACCCATCATGACCGAACGACATATGCAGCGATTCCAGTCCGCAGTTCGGTTCATAGATTCCATACCTGGTCTGCAACTCAGGTCTGTGACGATCGGGATTGTTCGCGAAGTACTCCGGGAACACAATATCGGGCGACCAGACGCACCCCACCGGAAACGTATCGCCCACCACACCCCACTGCGGCTCGCCATAGAGACACAGGCACTTACCCAGATCATGGATAAAGCCAGTCAGCACCATCCAGCGCGGATGCCCATCGCGTCGAATGGCCTCCGAGGTCTGTAGCAGATGCTCGATCTGGGTCAGGTCGGTGTCCGGATCGCTATCGTCCACCAGCGTGTTCAGAAACTCGGCGGCCTCCCACACCGTCTTCTGTCCCTTCTGCAGGCTAAAGTACGTCCGTTCCTTGTCGAGCACATAATCCAACGTCTGGTGCTCGTGGTTCAGCCGATAGAACTCGGCAACGCCAGGAGTCGCCGTCGCATCGTAAACGCGAAATTCTTCCTGCGTCTTGCCTTCTTTATACCGTCCCTCAAGAAACTCATCCCACTCCTCGAGATCGGCGAGAGATCCATTGTTGTTGACGCTGGCCGGGCTGGTGCTCATGGTTTGGCTCCTCTTCTCGTATAGGGTGCGGTACGGACTAAAGTGGCGTAACCCTCAATACGTTACCGCTAACGTAGCAGGAAGTGACGGCCGCACGCAAGCCCTTTGTGCCCTGACGTCCTCGCAGCAGAGACCATGTTTCAATCCCCAGATCGTCAACTGGACACCACCGTTGCACGCAGCAGGTGAGTGTGCATTTCCTGTACCTTCATAGACATGCTGTAGATCGGCATCCTCATGCATGTAGCTACACATGATTTAGCTCAGGAAAGATAGGGAAAGCGCCGGATGGCTATTCGTCTCAAGGACATTGCTGCAGACCTCGGTGTCTCCACCATCACGGTCTCAAAAGTCCTCCGCAACCAGCCAGACGTGGGCGAAGCGACTCGCCGACGCGTGCTCCAGCGAGTCAAAGAGCTTAACTACCGCCCTAACCTGCTTGCCCGCGGTCTGGCGTCGGGGCGCAGTGATACGGTCGGCTTGATCGTTCCCGATCTCGTTCACACCTTCTTCGCTGAATTTGCCAAGGGCCTGAAGGCTGGCCTTCGCCAACGCGGATATCAACTCGTCCTGGCATCGGCAGAAGAAGAGCCGCAGTTGGAAGTAGAAGAGATTGAGAACCTGCTCGCACGAGGGGTCGACGCCTTGCTGCTGGCCTCCTGCCAAACCAGTACCGAAGGCCTGCGCTCGCTGCTGGAAAGCAAGCGACCCTACGTCCTGATCGACCGCGTATTGCCTGATCTGTCCTCGCATTTTGTCGGTACCGACGACGTTGCCGCCGGCTTGATGGCAACCGAACACCTCATCGCAGGCAACCGTCGCAGAATTGCCCACATCGGCAACTCGGAGCTGAGCACAGGTGCGGACCGGTTTCGCGGCTATCAACTAGCCCTTCAGGCAGCAGGCATCCCGCTGAGTGATAGCCTCATCGTTCAAAGCGCTCGACTGGAAGAGTCAGGCGATACGGTTGGCTACGCCGCCATGGATAAGTTGTTGCAGTCCAGGCAGCTTCCAGACGCCGTATTCTGCTACAACGATCTCTCGGCCGTTGGTGCGATCAAACGCATTCTCGAGGCTGGACTGCACGTGCCGAACGACATCGCAGTCATCGGCTGCGGCAATCTCCGATTGGCCGCCTATCTCGAAGTTCCTCTCAGTTCAATCGATCAGAATACGACTGAGCTAGGTGAGCAAGCCGCCAGCCTTACGACCTCGCTGCTCTCAGGATCAAGTCGCCCGGAACCTCGAGAGGTACGCATTAAACCCAAGGTCGTCGCCAGGGCCTCCACAGTAGGCAAATTGTAAAGAGCAACGGACTCGCCTGAGGGGCACGAGTCCGTTGCGGTTCAGATGTTGATTACACAGCTAGAAGCGGAAGCGGCCTGCGAACTGCCAGTCGCGCGGAGGAACCAGCGCATTCTGCCCTCCGATCGTGCCGTACGCGTTGGCGGCGCACTGCTGGATCGTCGTCAAGCCCGCAGCGCAGGTGTTCCAGTTGGTGGCACCGGACGCAAGCGAGAAGTACGTGGAGTTGGTGACGTTGGTGACATCAGCTTCGACCTGCAGGGTCAGATGGAGAGCCTCGGTATTGCGAATGTCGAACGTCCGACGGAAACCAAGATCGAGATCTTTCCAGCCGGGGCCGCGGATACCGTCCGGAGCGGACCGCGCGACATTGCCCAGCTTGTAGCTGCCAGGGTTATTGTCGGGGTACTGAAATGCATTGGAGTTGAGGTACTGAATCGTTTGGATGTTGCTGGCGTTCGCTCCCGGACCTCGTCCCCAAGTCCCATTGATGCGTGCCTGTGAGGGGGACACATTGGGGTTGTAGTCCGGAACGCAGGTGCCCTGGAAGGCCTCTTGCGAGGTCAGACACCCTTGGCTGGCGCTGTTGCCGGTCTGAATCTGGAGTGGGAAGCCCTGGCGAATTTTGACGATACCCGAGATCGACCAACCTCCCCCAATCAGCGTAGCCACGCGGCTTTGGGTGAAGAACGTCTGGCCCCGGCCAATCGGCGAGTAGTAATTGAACGTGCCGTTGAAGGTGTGTCGCTGGTCGTAGGTGCCGAGACCGCGATCCACTGCGTTGGCACTGTAGTTGCGCCCGAAGTTGCCCACCTGCGGCCCCACCGCATACTGCGTGCGATGGATTCCGGTATCGTCGATCGACTTGGCCCAGGTGTAGTTCATAAACCCGCTGAGGCCGTGCCATGGGCGCTGTACGATCATCACCTGTAGCGCGTTGTAGTTGGAGTTTCCGGTCGCGCCCCAGATATCAGTCAGGTTGCCAAACTGAGGAAACGCCGACAAGGCGTGCGCCACAGTCGCCTGTGGACCCTGATAGTTGGCATAGGGCAGCTTCCAGGCAGGGCAGGCCGCTTGAATGGCACTGATCTGCGGGATGGACAGACTGGAGGCAGCGACAGCCAGCACATTCTGCGGTGGCCCACCATTGACAACCAGGTTAGCTAGCGACTGGATGCAGTCCGGTGCGATGGAGTTGGTGGCGTAGCCGCGGCCAGAACCATTGGGCAGAAAGTGAGTCTGCGAACCCGCATAGTTGATGCTCAACACGGCAGAGTGGTTGATCATCTGCTCAATACCGAAGTTGTAGTTGACGAACTCCGGACCACGGCCACCGTAGTACTTATCGACATAGTTTTGGGTCGAGGGATTGCAGTAGGTGTTGGTTCCGTCAGGGTTCGCGCACTGGAACTGGGTGGTGTTATTGCCCAGTCCATAGTTGCCGGTGGTACCCAGTGGGTTGATCACATTCCCTGCGGCGGGATACGGAGGCAGAGAAGCATAATCGGCCTGACCGCCAGTGCCCAGCGGACCGGACTGCCCGGGAGCATACAGGCTGTTCTGCGGCGATCCGGTAATGCCGGGATTGAGAAAGAACGCAGGCAGTGAGGTACTGCCAGCACCCTGCCATACCTGGGTGTAGGCATACTCTGAGTTGTTACCCGGACCTGCCGTAGCTGCCACGTGACCGCCCGTGCCCCCAGCGTGCGTCGTCATCATGGCCATGTTGCCGCGGATGACCAGCGAAGAGTTCGGCGAGTAGGCAAAGGCTACCGCAGGTTCGAAGTTCTTGTTGTACGGATTGATCGGAGTGTGGCACTGGCACACATAGGGCGTGTAGGCTGGGTTAGGACCTTTGCCAAAGCCACCGAACTGAATCACGCCAAGATTACCGGTCACCGGGTTCACCAGGGTGGGATTGATGAAGGCAATGCGATCCTTCACCTCGTGGTACGGCTGAAGATAGTCATACCGCAGCCCAAGGTTCAGGGTCAGCTTGGGCGTGAGCCGCCAACTATCCTGCACATAGGGCGCAATGGGCCGATACCGGCCGCCAACGTCGGATATCGTCTGCGTCCGGACGTTGCCGCTGTAGACTGCGCCAACAAGGAAGCTGGCGTATGCAGAGCCGCCGTTTTCAATGTTCACACTTGGCAGTGTATTGAAGTTTAGATTCTCTGTACTGTACGCACTGTAGTTCAGCGCCAGCGCTCCACTGAAGCCGCCGTACGATGCGGCGTTGGTCTGCAGCCACTGGAGTTGAATGCCGAACGTTACATTGTGGCGGCCCTTGACCCAGGCAAGATTGTCGATCAGCGTGTAGTTGTTGGTGGCTTGCGGGCCGCTGTCGACGTTGGAGGCAAAGCCCTGCGGCGAGGCCTCTGCCGTGATGGCACCACCACCAAACGTGATGCCGGGTGAGGTGTCGGCGGCGTTGCCAGCGGGCAGGTTGCCGATGCCGGTCTTGGATGCGGCGAACATAGTACCTCTGGTCGGAGAGAAGGACTGGCCCCAGCCACGGGTGTAGCCATAGTTCACCGTATTCACCAGCGCCTGCGTCGCAACAAACGTGTAGGTGATGATGCCGGTGGAGGTCTTCTGCGAGGTAAATGTGCCGGCGGCGTAAGGGAAGGGAAGCTGAATCTGATTGCTGTAGCGGGGGATGGTGTTGTAGCCGTTCAACCCGCCCAGACCGATGATGCTGATCTTGTGCCGTGGCGTGATGGTGTAGTCCAGACGCACGTCCATGCGATAGTCGTCCTGCTCCAGCGGCAGACCCGCGAGGTAGTTGTTGACCGTACCAAGGTTCGTCGGAGCCGGTAGCGCCTGCGCGATGTATTGCGAGATGGACGAGATCTCACTCGATGGGATTACGTTATAGGTCGGAATACCATTCAACAGTCCTCGAAACTGCGGACGATTGCCGCCGGGCGTGGGATCGAAGATGCCGGCAACACCCGGCTGGGAGGCATCGCCCGTACCGAACGCGTCCGTAAAGTCACCGGTGCGCTCGCGAACCGTAGGCACCGTAAGGTACTGCGGCGTGTTGCTGACCTTGGTGTAATGGAAGCCTTCATAGTCGACGAAGTAGAACAGCTTTTCTTTGATGATCGGCCCGCCGATGGAAGCGCCGTAGGAGTTCTGGTGCTCACCAGGCTTGACCGCATAGCCATTGGCGCCGGGCACCTTGGTGAAGTATCCCCA
Source organism: Acidobacteriaceae bacterium (assembly GCA_027311125.1). Lineage (GTDB taxonomy): Bacteria > Acidobacteriota > Terriglobia > Terriglobales > Acidobacteriaceae > Edaphobacter. Next base: position 6,237 of record DAICZO010000147.1, on the reverse strand, counting down.
CGTGTCAAAGGCAGTGTTGCGGATGTAGTCGAACACCGTGCCGTGCATGCGGTCGCCACCAGCCTTGATGGAGTAGTTGGTGACACCAGCACCGCCAAACTGCACCCCGGCACCGTTGGTCTTCACCTGGAACTGGTCGACGGCATCGACCGAGACAGCGTTACGAACCGTGGTCGGGTCGCCCTGCGCGTTGATGGTGCTCACCGGCATGCCGTTGATGTATGTCTGGTTCAGAAAGCCCTGCCCTGTGCCGCCGTAGACACCGGTGGTACCGTCACCCTCCTGCACGCCAGGCATCAGGTAGGCAAACTGTGTCGGATCGCGCGGGCCGCCATTCATCGAGAGCGGAAGCTGCGTGTACAACTCGTTTTCAATTGTGCCGCCCAGCGAGGCATCCTGAGTGTCCAGCATCGGAGGAGAATCTGTGACCGTAACCGTCTGCGACTCGCCGCCGGGGGAGAGCTTGAGATTCAGACCAAGCGTCTGCAGAGAGTCCAGCGTAATGTTCTCCTGAACCAACTTCTGAAATCCCTTGGCCGTCACGGTGACCGTGTAGTGATCTGCCTGTAGCGGCGCGACCGTAAAATCGCCAACCTTGTTGGTCGTGCGAACCACCTCGATACCAGTGCTGTTGTTCGTCACCGTGACGATCGCATGTTGGACGACAGCGCCTGTCGTATCGGTAATCGTTCCCTGAATCGTTCCATCACCCTGCTGGGCGACGAGGACGGCAGGTACAAACAGCATCAGTGCGGCAGCGACAAGTCGTAGCAGGCGAAGCGTAGTTACGCCCCAAGGTGATGCAGCAGGGACGGTGTGGATCTCGACAGCGTGCTTCATGGTCACTCCACTGGATGCGTTCAGAGACATGGATAGAACTCTCCCTTTGCGTAGGAGGACAGGAGCCGGCGGCCCTCCAACGCAGAAGTCATGACAAAACTTGAGTGCGAGCAAAGTATTGGGTTCAGCTTGCGCTTGTCAATAAGAAAATGATTCCTCAGTTGGAAAATCTCATTTCAATCAATAAACATTTTTCTCTTCCCAGTGCCGTGTTCAGCGTGGTAACTTGAGCGCCACAATTCAATAGTGGATTTATGTGTCAATTGGACTGGCGGCTTCGGAAGCCTGCTGGCCAGCCCAATCTGATGTTTGATTGCGGTTGCTGGAGCAACAAATCTCTGGCAACTGCCCTGTTTCAGGCGCATGCAGCTTGGTGTCGCAGGAGAGCAAGTGTGATCGATCTAAGTCGAGTCCGTCGATATGCCGCCATCGCTGCCTTGGGTGCGACTATCCTGCCGTCTTCGCTGGTGGCGCAAACGGCGACGCAGAGCCCCGACGACTTTACGCTGCGAGCCTACTCACGCTTGACGTTGGTGGATGTAACGGCAGTAGACGCCAAGGGCAACCCCGTCCATGGGCTGCCTCAGTCCGCGTTCACCGTACTCGAGGATGGCAAGCCGCAGACCATTCGCAGCTTCACCGAGATTGGTAAGGACACGCCGGTGGTAACGCGGCAACTGCCAAAACTGCCGCCGCACATCTACACCAATCTCCAGCCTGCACCCATCTCAAACTCGGTCAATGTGCTCTTGCTCGATGCCTTGAACACACGGCCGCAGGATCAGATCTTCGTCAAGCAGGAGACGGTGAACTACATCAAAAATATGCCCGCAGGAACCAGGGTGGCGATCCTGCTGCTGGGTTCAAGCCTGCGCTTGCTCCAGGGATTCACTTCGGACCCTGAGATCTTGATGGCTGCGGTCAAGACCAAGAAAAATCGTGCCTTGCCATCACCCTTCAGCGATACCGATGCCGGCAACGGCGACAGTGCGGAACTGGACGTCGCCGGTGCGGATGCAACCAGCGCGATTCAGGAGTTTCAAAATCAGCAGATGGCCTTTCAGGCCGACATTCGCAATCGTATGACGCTGGAGGCCTTGAACCAGATCGCGGCTTATCTCGCGGGTATCAAGGGACGCAAGAATCTCATCTGGCTGACCGACGGAATGCCCTTGCAGATGTACCCCCAGGGTGGCGTAAACGACCTCGCGACCATGACCGACTACACCCGCGATATGCGTAAGACCACAGACATGCTCACTGCGGCGCAGATTGCGGTCTATCCCGTGGACGCCCGCGGGGTGACCACTAATCCCGCCGGTAGTGTGGTGCATCCGGTCACAGGCTTTGCCAACGGACGAGGGGATGCCGCAGCCAAAGCCACCACCGCGTTCGAGATGGGCAATGCGCAAAACCATCTCGCGATGGAGGCGGTTGCCGATGCCACCGGCGGCGTGGCGTTCTTCAATACCAACGGCCTCAAGGAGGCTGTCGGCAAGGCAGTCGCCAATGGCTCCAACTACTATGCGCTGTCGTATGTCCCACCCAATGCGCAGTTCGACGGAGTCTTCCACAAGATCACCGTCAAGGTAAACGTGCCAGGAGTCCATCTGGCCTATCGCGAGGGATACTTTGCCGACGACGTGGCTCGCAATGAGATCGCACCCGGCATAACGCTGTCGACCAAAGCTCCCGAGCCCTACGGCAGCAATATGTCGGCATCCATGGGCCGTGGTGTGCCCACGTCCAGCCAGTTGCTGTTTACGGTACGCGTGGAGCCGCACAGCGATCAGATGAATCCCGCTGGCGCCAAGGTGCTGGGCATACTCGATCCCAGGCTGCAGGGCAAGCAACTCCGCCGTTACGACGTCCAGTACTCCTTGCCCGGTCAGCAGATCGTCTTCACCCAGAATCCCGACAAGTCACATCAGGGTGGGTTGGAGTTCGATATCGCGGCCTACGACGTCTACGGCAAGCTGATCACCAGTCTCAGTCAATCCATCGACCTGAAGCTCACGGAGGAGCGATTCCAAAAGCTGCAGCGAAGTCCATTTCAATTGCAGCAAGCTGTGGATCTGCCAGCTGGAGAGATCTTTCTTCGACTCGGCATTCTCGACACGGTCTCGGACAAAACCGGAACAGTGGAGATACCCATGGAAGTAACCAACAAACCCGATACAAAGCCAGTCCCGCAAAACCTGCTACAGCATCCGTAATCTGTTCGTTTTGTCATCCCGAGTTATGCAGGTCGAACACCGCGAACCACTACCCGTTCGAAGTGAACGAAAGAAGTAAAAGTCGAATCAGCAAACGCTCAACGCTAGGTGAATCTAATGCACAATCGCTGCAACGCTCTCTACAGGTTTTTGACCTTTGCCGTCTCTGCCACAGCTCTGCTGGTGTGTGGTGTTCAACCAGCCAAAGCCATCACGGCCCCGGTCGCTCCGGTGCTGGTGCCATATACGGTGACGGCAATTGCCGGTGATAACCAGAAGAGCATTCCAGGCTATGGCGGCGATGGTGTTCAGGGCCTCAGCGCGACGTTGAACGGGCCAAATGCTCTGGCAGTCGATTCGGTTGGGAACGTCTACATTGTGGATCAATCCAACGCACTCATCCGGGAGTGGAACGCCCAGACCGGAGTTATCAAAAACATCGCCGGCGTGCCGCCTACGAAATGCACGGGAACCACCTGCGCCACCACCAATCCGGGCTGCGACGATGGTGTGCCGGCGGTTGGCGCGAGGGTCGGTTCACGTGTGCAGGGACTGGTCGTCGATGGCTTCGGCAATATCTATTTCTCCGATTACAACTACCAGGGCGTGTGGACGATCTATCACGGCGGAGCACAGCCGGCCAGCTTCATCACTCTGGTTGACCCAACGGGCGTGGCTGCGGCCGGCGGTGTCAAACCCGGCTACATGTATCACATTGCAGGCCATTCCGTGCCCAAGGCTGGTGGTGGATGTACTGGTACCACCGGCACGCAGGACCAGGTGCTGGCCACTTCAGCAGGCTTTCACGATCCCCTCCAGATGGGTATCGATGGTATCGGTAACCTGTACGTCCAGGACTACGCCAACGACGTAGTGCGAGTCATCAACACACAGGCGACGGCCCAGACTATCTTCGGCGTAACGGTTCAGCCCGGCTTCGTGGCAGCCGTGGTTGGTTGCAACAACGCCAAGCCAACTTCGTTGACAAGCATTTGTCCGGCCAGAATCCCGCCATTCGGAGGTCCGGCAGGCGGAGCCCTGTTCTCCAGCGTGCTGGTGGGCATGACCGCAGATCAGTACGGCAACGTCTACGAGCTTTCAACCAAAGGTGCCAACGGTGGTATCTACGCTGGAGCGGCCTACGCTGGCGGCGAGCCGTTGGCGAAACTCATCAACCTTGAGAGCGGACTGACCGCAACCTCGGGCGACTGGTATGAGGTCATCAACTCGTCCACCAGCACGAATAATCCGGTCACAGCAGTGCAGGCGGTACCGGCGAACGGCACCAACGATCTTGTGATCCGGCCGATCTCCATTGCGGTTGACCCGCTCGGCAATCTGTACATGATGGATTCCCACTGGATATCGATCTATCGGGTAGACGTGAATAGCGGTATGGCAACCCGAATTAACGGATTGAACGGCGGCACAATCGCCGGCACCAATGCTGCGCCAACCTACTGTTCCGGCACCTCAGGTCCACAGGCTACCGATGCATACGGCGATGGCTGCAATATAGCTCTCGCCAAGTTCAACTCCGGCGGCTTCGGCTACGTGACCTTCGACGGGGCAGGGAACTTGTATGTCTCCGACACAGGCAACAACATCGTCCGCAAGATCTCAGTGAATACACAGTTTCCCAATACGACGCTGGGCAACTCATCCTCGCAGACTCTGCAGGTCCACTTCGACGCATCGAACCTGCCGGTCACGCCCGATGCGGGTGCCTTCCAGATTGCGTCGGGTGGCAACGACTTCGCGGTCACCAGTGCGACGTGCTCAAACGACACGCTGGGTCTCGACAAGAGCCTGGAGTGCTATGTCACGGTTACCTTCAAGCCATCAAGTGTGGGCACGCGGGGCGCGTCCTTGCAGGCCACCTCAGCCAGCGGACAAACCTACGTCTTCTCGTTGAACGGCTTCGGCGACGGAGCGAAGCTCGCAGTCGATGGAGGTACGCCATCCACTCTGGCCGCGACAGGACTCGGCAAGGCCACAGCTGTGGCAGTCGATCCCGCAGGCAATGTCTATGTGGCCGACCCCGATAACAACCGCATCGTAGTCACTGCGGCAGGGGGCGCGCAGTCCACCGTAGGCACCGGCCTCAGTGCGCCAAAGGGTGTCGCGGTCGATGCAGCGGGCGATGTCTTCATCTCCGACAGCGGCAACAGCCGCATCGTCAAGGTCGCTGCCGTCACTGGAGTCCAGACCGTCCTCACGTCCGATGTCAGAAATCCGCATGGCCTCGCCGTGGACGCAGTCGGGAATGTGTACGTGGCCGATACTGGCAACGCTCGCGTGCTGGAGATACCAGCCTTTGGTGAGCTTGGTCCAGCGGCTCTGCTGGCCTACACCGGCGCACAGGCGCTGGTCACCCCGGTCGCCGTAACGGTAGATAAATCAGGCAATGTCTTTGTCGCCGACTCCGGCATCTCCACCGGGCTGATCGAGATCTCCCCTGCGGGCGGCGATCTGCAAACTGCACCCGGCAGCACCTCGCTGGCACAACCGGCCAGTCTGGTCAGCTTCGGGAACGCGTTCGTGACAGCGCCCTCCGGTGTCGCCATCGATGCCGCTGGCAATCTGTATGTATCGGATGGTGCAAGCAACAAAGTGCAGGAGCTGCCAGCAGGTGGCGGCCCCGGTAGCGAGGCTGTCCTGCTCAACTTCCCCGGCCTCAACGCGCCTGCTGGTCTGGCTCTGGATGCCGCGGCAAACCTCTACGTTGCCGACAGCGGCAACAGTCGCGTGCTGATCGACAACCGCAGCCAGGTTGCCGTTGACTTCGGCACTGTTGCCCAGTTTCAGCCTCCAGCCACAGCTCTGCTGACCGCCACCAATGTCGGCACAACAGCTCTGGTCCCCGGCAACCCGTTCGCTCAAATCTCCGGTGCAACTGCAGATTTTTCTCAGACTGACACCTGTGCTGCGAGCAACTTTCCGTCGGGCACCTTGTTTTCCGGTCTGCATTGCACCATCAAGCCAGGCTTCGCCCCGCTGGTGAATGGCGCCTTGTCGGCAACAGCAGCAGTGCAGGGCGGCAGCGTCCAACTCAACCTCTCAGGCAGCGGCGAAAATCCTCTGGTCAACATCACCATGGCGATCACCTCGCCGAGTTCGGGTCCCGTCTACGGTTCGCCAGCGGTCATCACCCTGACCGCCACACAGCCACACGGCAGCA
>DAICZO010000320.1 GCA_027311125.1 Acidobacteriaceae bacterium | reverse complement strand
AGAACTGCCGCTGCAATCGTTAGGGCACAGGTCATCTGCTTCGCCATGGAAATCTCCTTGGTGATCATTTACAGTTGAATAGAATGAATGATTGAGTTCAGTAATTACCTTGACTAGATATTATCAGCCACGCGTAACGATTGTCAACAACATTTATCCGAGCGCAGTATTTCACTTATTTTTCAATAAAACGGGCGTCCTTACACACTGTCTCACCCATTGAAGGCAAGCGTTCGCTTGAGCTCGACACAATGACGAACGAAGGGCGGAGTGCTTCAAAGACACTGCCGCGCAGAGATTTTGAGGAGCCTGAGCGGTGCATGTGTAGCGAGGGATATACGTAAAGCAACAGCCGATTAGCAGGGTGCGGCGGGCTGGCGATGGCTTGGTTTTGACGGGGGATGGAGGTGGCTCGACTGCCCTGGTGGGGGAGGAGCGTAGAAAGAATGGAGCCGATGAGCGGAGTTGAACCGCTGACCTACTGATTACGAATCAGTTGCTCTACCAACTGAGCTACATCGGCTTGCTGACACTGGGAGTAACCAGCGTGCAACGGGAAGGCACTCACAGCCGGCATGAAGATCAATCATGCGACCATACCTCGATCCAGATACGAAGTCTTCTTCGAGTTTCTGGATCAACGGACGAGCGGCGGGATGAAGAACCGGAACATCATCGCTGAATAACACAGGATGTTGTCTATCGTGCTTCCACGCAAACTTCCTTACCTAGTCTAACGGCGAAGGCCTCTCTGTGCAATGCCTGAGGCAGGACATCGGTCGCAGGGTGGTGGGCGATAAATGACGCGACCGATTTCGCGGTAGCGGCGGAAGGGTTTACTCCATAGGCACAAATCGATCGGAGCAGGTGAAGGTGGTATTTGTAGCGGGTTGCGCACTCGCTCCGGCGGGAGACAGCACTTTGATTGCGGTGCCTCCGAAGTCGATGTTGGAGCCTGCCGGGCCGAGAGTGACGGTGGCGAATCGCCCGTGCACCTGGGCCGGAGAGAGATTGGCGATGCGGACTCCGTCGAGTGTGACCTCGGTACGATGAGAATCGTCGAGGCCTGCGATGAGGACATCTCCAGGCGTGGATGAGAGGACGTTCTGCAGGGTGATGTTTTTGTACTCGGGGATGCGGTTGCCGCTGTATCCGGGGTCGCTAAACCCTTCGGTGGTCTGGTTGGTGTAGTAGGGGCTGATCGCAATGGGATTTTTGACGCCGCGCATGCAGATATTGCGATAGGTCAGGTCGTGAACGAGGCCGCCTCGGGTGACGTTGCTCTTGATGCGGATACCGCTGGTGGTGTGATCTTCCGTGAGTCCATCGACGAGCAGGTAGCTATCGCCGGTGTAGGTTTCACTGCCGATCGACATACCGTGGCCACTGTAGAAATGATTGTCGAGGACGCTCATGTGGGTGGTACCGGTTTTGATGGCGATGTTGTCGTCGCCATTGTCGATCCAGCTATGGGCCACGGTGATGTTGGTTGAGCTGCCGGGGTCGATACCGTCGGTGTTGCGGGCGTCCTGGGTCTTGTCGGTCGGCGTCAGCAGATGAACGCCCCAGGCGGTAAATCCGTCGGTCCCGTTTACGCTGACGTGGAAGTTGGTGGAGTTGTGCAGCGTGATGCGGTAAAGGACGAGGCCATCCGCGTGGTTGCCAACGATCATGCGCGGGGTGTAGTAACGCTCGTTGCCGGGCTCAGCTTTGCGCGCCATCTGCCACCAGCTGTAGTCCTTGCCAAGGATTTTGGCGTAGCCGCGACCGTCGATGACGCCATCGCCCATGATGCCCACATTGCTGGCATTGTTGATGCTGAGGAAGGGCCGGCAACCGCCTCGTGCTGGGGCTGGTCGCTGGGGTGCGGGAAATACCGCTGGCGGCGCTCCCGTGGCAATGGTGCCACACAGGCCCGGAGTAACCCCCTCACCCTGCATCTCGTAGACGGCTGCATCTCTGGACCCGTAGAGCGTGACGCCCTCGTCGATGAGCAGGGTGACGCCTGTCCTCAGTTCCAGGGGGCCAGAGAGAAACGCGTTGTTTCCGCTGGAGGGAGTAAGCTCGACGGCCATGCCGGGCTTGCACTGGTCCAGAGCCGCCTGAATACGGGCGGTATCCAGCTTGCCCTCATCCTTTGCCTGCAACAGATTGTCGATAGCCATGAGGTGGGCGGGCAGGTGAATGCAGGACGGAGGAATCCTGGGCTCGGTTACCTGGCGGGTGTCCTGGGCTGGGGCTGCTGGGCCTGCCTGTAGCAGTGCGACCGAGCACAAAACAAAGATCCACCGCCGACTGCATGTGTATAGATAACCCATTGGTCCGACCTCCTAAAGCCGCTCAGCCAAACTAGCACAGGCAGGTGAATTCGGTCACGGAGGAGGGGGTAAGGTGTTCAGTCGGGGTCTACTGCGTTGAGGTCAATTCTGGACGCGAGTAGCGGGGGCAGCATCAGGATGAACAAGCAGAGTAGAGCTTTGACTAGGTCGAGTAGCATGGTGGCTCCTTACGTGGGTTGATCGCAGGATGTTTAACTCCTACCCACGCCTATCGGCATGCCACTGCGCGTCACGAGAGGCGATCACTGGTTTTCCTTGGTGCATTTCCCAAAATGAATCGGAGCCATTGCTGACTGTGCGGTGGACTGCAAACAGGGCTGGAAACGTGAAGAAGCCGCCCGGCAACAGGGCGGCCTCTTCTTTAGGGAGAATAGTTCCAACGGAGGCAAAGCCATCAGAACTTTCTGGCGAAATACTAAGTTTGGCAAAATCAGGTGTCAAGGACTAAACGCGTGGGCTGTAAGTCCTTATTAGCGAATTAGTTACAGTAGTGACATTAGAGATAACACGGTAACTTACTTTTGCTTTCTATTCGCCGGGGTGAGATGTAGCAAAGAGTGAAGCACCTTGAAATGAGCCGCTTAGGCTATGTCCTGCACCATAGCAAGTGCATTCCTCTTAGGTTTCCGGAGGCGGCTCCAGGTGAATGGGAGCAGTTTGGCCGCGAAGATCGATGCGTAGAAACTCCGGCTCGACTGCTGCAGGCTTGCCTTGCAAGACGCGGATAGCAGCGCGTCCACCGCCGAGGAAGAGCCCCAGGATGATGGCTGCCAGTGCCCCTACGCCGCAGAAGGCTGCGATGCTGGTGAGCAGGCTGTAGGTCTTCTGGACCTCGGCGTGGAACTCCGGAGGCATCTTCTTGTCCCAGGTGAGTTGCACGGGAAGATGGATATTTTCGACGAGATCCTGCTCCTGGCTGGGGCTGAAGCCGCCGGTGGCCAGTAACAGCAGGGGGCCTTCGCGACGGAGCTTGACGGTGCCAAAGCGGGCGCGGTCGGCGTTGATGGCGGCTTCGATGGCACGACCACGATCCCCGGCGATCTGCGGCGTGGGATAGAGCAGCAGCGTGAGGATGCCGCCACTGCTGTACTTTGCCGTGGCAGCCTCGGCACTTTTATCCCAGCCGAGGATATCGGCTGGCAGAACTCCGCCTTCGGTGGCATAGCTTACGGGGCCGAGTGCGTAGCGGAGGGTTCCTGGTTCCATCCCACGGGTGGGCAGCAGCGTGGGCAGCAACGGCGGTGCGCCTTTGGGGCCGCCGATCTTGGGGAGGGATTGCTCCAGCTCTTTCAGTTCCAGGGCGAGGGCGGCGTGTCCTTGTCTGGCTGTTGCCATGACGAGGGTGTTGCCGGTCCAGAACAGAGCCTCGTCGGTGGCAACGGCAGCATTCGCGCCGAGCTTCTGGCCAGCCGATAGATTATGCAGCTCTGGCCTGCGATAGAAGGAAAAGGCGCCGGCAGCACCGGTC
>DAICZO010000319.1 GCA_027311125.1 Acidobacteriaceae bacterium | reverse complement strand
CCTCGCTACCCCTCCACGCCGTCTATTGGGGCGCAAAATCAGGCCTCCACTGCATCGACACCGTGGTCGAACAAGTCCTCCACGAGGGCTGGTCCCACCACATCACCCGCCTCATGGTCCTCTCCAATCTCGCCACCCTCTGCGGCTTCTCCCCCCGCCAACTTACTGACTGGTTTTGGGTTGCGTACATCGACGCCTACGACTGGGTCGTAGAAACCAACGTCCTCGGCATGTCCACCTACGCCGACGGGGGCCTCACCGCCACCAAACCCTACGTCTCCGGAGCCGCATACATCAACAAGATGTCCAACTACTGCGGACACTGTCGCTTCGACCCAAAACAATCCACCGGCCCCAACTCCTGCCCCTTCACCGCCCTCTACTGGACCTTCCTCGAACGCAACCAGCCCCTGCTCGGCAACAACTTCCGCCTGCAGATGCCCTACACCACCCTGCGAAAGAAATCTCCCAGCGATCTCGTCCAACTCCGCACCCGCGCCGATCAGGCCATTGCTGCGCTGCAAGCAGCATCCCAGCCGGAGTCCAACCAACTCAACCTCCTCCCCCGATAAAATACGGAGCATCCATGAACCGCCCAATCTACAACCTGTCCGCAGCCCTGCTCCTCTCCTGCGCCACCTTCGCGATCGCGCAAAACACCGCAGCCTTCAACCTCATCCCACTCGCAAACGGTGTCTCTGCCGCCATCGATAACCCCGCCGCCAAGGCCGACAGCTCCGGATCCAACGCCGCCTTCATCATCGGCCCCGACAGCGTCGCTGTCGTCGACACCTTCGAAAATCCCACCGCCGCCCAAAAGCTGCTCGACGCCATCCATAGCCAGACCAAACTCCCCGTCCGCTTCGTCATCAACACCCACTATCACCTCGACCACGTCGCTGGAAATCAGGTCTTCGCCACCGCCGGAGCTATCGGCCTCGCCCACCAGAACGTCAGCACCTGGGAACACACCGAAAATCTCAAATTCTTCGGCCCCAGGATCACCCCCCAGCAGCGCAACTTCGTCGAAACCCTCGGCCTCCCCCAACTAACCTACACGCACGACACCACAGTCTTCCTGGGCGACCACCGCCCCATCCTCCTCCGCGTCATGCCGGGCCACACCGGTGGCGACACCATCGTCTACGACTCCACTGCCAACGTCGTCATCTGCGGCGATCTCTTCTGGAACCACACTCTGCCCAATCTCATTGATGCCACGACCGACCAGTGGATCGCCACCATCAACACCCTGCTCGCCGACTACCCCACAGCAACCTTTGTCCCCGGCCACGGCGAACACACCGGCACCGCCGCCGACCTCCGCGACTTCCGTGACTACCTCGTCTTTCTGCGCGCCAGCATCAGCGCAGCCCAGGCCACCGGCCTTCAGGGCCAGCCGCTCGTCGATGCAGTCCTCCCCCAGCTCAAAGCCAAATACGGCACATGGGCCTTCTTCGACTTAGCTCAACCCGACATCCTCCGCACCGACGAAGAACTCCGCGGTGTAAAAAAGATTCCTCATCCTGAGGTCTCAACACACTAAGCTCCCAACCTTCACCGACGAGTTAACCCCGCAATCATCGTCGCCCACTCCGGCCACGCTGCGCTCAACTCCGCGCAGTAGCCCTCGTCGTAGTCAACAAACTCAAACCCCGGGCTCACCGAGCACCCCAGCAGCGCACAGCTCCCCCCAGCCACCAGTCGCG
>DAICZO010000313.1 GCA_027311125.1 Acidobacteriaceae bacterium | reverse complement strand
GAATTCTGCCGGGTGGGTGGGGGGCGGTGGGTTGGATGGATTAGACTAGGTGGAATTTCCATGAATTTAATTCTGTTTCGAGGGTGCTATGCGTAAGCTGTGCGGTTTGGCTGTGGCGGCGTTGTCGGTGAGTTGTCTGGTGGGATGGGGGCAGGCGTCGGAGCCGTTGCGCTATGTGAAGGCAGGGAAGATGTTCGACAGCCAGAGCGGCACGTATAAACAGAATGTGGTGCTGGGGGTGGAGGGCGAGCGGATCAAGTCGGTGGAGGGTGCTGGGTTTGCGATACCGGCGGGGGCGAAGGTGGTGGATCTGTCGCAGGACTATGTGCTGCCGGGACTGATCGACTGCCATACGCATATGGGTGCGCGGGCGGACAAGTATGACCCGATCAACGAGTTCAAGGAGACCCCGTTTTCGACGGCGTATGCGAGTGTGGTGAATGCAAAACGCACGCTGGATGCGGGTTTTACGAGCATCCGGGATGTGGGGTCGGCACCGTTTATGGCGGTGGATCTGCGCAATGCGATCAACGAGGGGCTGCTGCCGGGGCCACGGATTGTGGCATCGGGGCCGGGGATTTCGATTACGGGTGGGCATGGGGATTTGAACAATTATTCGCCGGAGGTGCGGGTGACGCTGTATCCGGAGAAGCGGGATTTTGGGATTGCAGATGGGCCGGAGCAGGTGCGTCAGACGGTGCGCGAGCAGGTGAAGTATGGAGTGGACGTGATCAAGATTCTGGCTTCGGGCGGGGTGTTGAGCAAGGGCGACCAGCCGGGGGCTCCGCAGTTCTCGTATGAAGAGCTGAAGATGGCGGCGGACACGGCGCATGCGGCGGGCAGGAAGATTGCGGCGCATGCGCATGGAGCGCAGTCGATCAAGGACTCGATTCGTGCGGGGATCGACTCGATTGAACATGCGTCGCTGGTGGACGATGAGGGGATCAAGCTGGCGAAGGAGCATGGGACTTACTTTGTGATGGACATCTATGACGATGACTACATTCTGGGGAACGCGAAGAACTTCGGGATGCAGCAGGAGATGATCGACAAGGAGCGTGGGGTAGGGAAGGTGCAGCGGGAGAACTTTCGGAAGGCGTTCCAGGCGGGGGTGAAGATGGCGTTTGGGACGGATGCGGGGGTGTATCCGCATGGGGATAACGCGAAGCAGTTCCACTACATGGTGGCGTTTGGGATGACGCCGGCACAGGCGATTCAGGCGGCGACGGTGAGTGCGGCGGACCTGATTGGCCGGTCGGCGGATGTGGGGATGCTGACGCCGGGGCACTATGCGTATTTGATTGCGGTGAAGGACGATCCGCTGGAGCATGTGGAGGTGCTGGAGCATGTGGGGCTGGTTATGAAGGGCGGCGTGGTGGTGAAGGACGAACTGACGGGCCGGTAGGCTGCTGGATTTGGTCAGCGGCTGCGGGTGGGTTGCAGGGCTGAGTTGAAGAAGTCTAGGGAGTGAGCGAGGATGCGGGCGCGGGTGGCGCCGTCGAAGTAGTGTGTCTGGCCGGGGTAGAGGATGAGGTGCAGATCGATGTGGGGGGAGCGGTTCTGGTAGTAGGCGGCGAGGTCGGAGGCCTGCTGGACGGGGACGAGGGTGTCGTTGGCAGCGTGCTGAATAAGGACGTGGCGGGGTACGGCAAGGTCTGAGAGGGTGTATGGGGGTAGACCAGCGCTGAACTCGCTGAGGGCGGTGATTCGTGGCTCGTCGGCCGCGATGGCTATGGCGAGGAAGCCGCCGAGGGATTCTCCGTAGATGCCGATGGAGCGGGGGTGCGCGGTGAGTTGGAAGCGGGCCTCGACCTGTTTGTAGATGGACTGGAGTGCGGCGAGCATGTCGGGGA
>DAICZO010000310.1 GCA_027311125.1 Acidobacteriaceae bacterium | reverse complement strand
CGCATAGTGAGCTTCGTCCACTTACCCAAATCAATCTCATTCCCGTTGAAGTGGGTGATCGTGGTCCCATTCACTTCGGTCGCGACGAAGGCAATCAGCTCCTCGGTAAGCTGCATCAGGTCGTGATAGTTCGCGTACGCCTGGTAGAACTCCAGCATGGTGAACTCGGGATTATGCCGCGTGCTGACGCCTTCGTTGCGGAAGTTGCGGTTGATCTCGTACACGCGATCCATGCCGCCGACGACCAGCCGCTTCAGATAAAGCTCCGGTGCGATGCGCAGGAATAGGTCGAGGTCCAGCTCGTTGTGGTGGGTGATGAAGGGCCGGGCAGCGGCGCCACCAGCGATCTGCTGCATCATTGGCGTCTCGACTTCAAGGTAGCCGCGCCGGTCGAATAATGTACGCAGCGCGCGCAGAATGGCCGCGCGTTTCACGAAGACTTCGCGTACGTTGATGGGTGGCTCGGCGTTGGGGTCGGCGACCTCACCCTCGGCCAGCTTCACCGGCTGTCCGGTATTGACGAACAGGTCGACATAGCGCTGGCGGTAGCGTAACTCCGTATCCTCCAGCCCGTGGTACTTGTCCGGCAGGGCCAGCATGGCTTTGGTCAGGAAGGTGAGCGCGCTGACGTGGACGGTAAGCTCGCCGGTGCGGGTGCGGAACAGGTGGCCGCGGACGCCGATGTGGTCGCCCAGGTCGAGCAGCTTGTACAGCGCAAAGGCCGTCTCGCCCACGTCGTCCTTGCGCACGTAGATCTGGAAGCGCTGGCCGCCCTGCTGGAGCTGCGCAAACCCGGCCTTGCCCTGCACGCGAATGGCCATGATGCGTCCGGCGATGCTGACGTGGATGGGGGCGGCGTCAAGCTGCTCGGCGGTCAGCTCGTCGTAGGCCGAGCGCAGCTCCGGGATAGTGTGGCTGGCTGCGTAGCTGTTGGGGTACTTGGCCTCTGCCTCGGTGAGGCCGTTCTGCTGGCCGAGGGCGGCGATCTGCTGCAGCTTGTCGCGGCGCAGGGCGTAGAGATTCTGCTCAAACTCTGACTCGAACACGGTGTTTCCTTCTTTGGTCGGGCTGCTGCGTCCTGATCAGTATAGCGGTGATAGCCGGACGGCACCGAGGCACGCAGAGGGCCATGCGTGTTGTAATAGGGCTGCGATGGCCAACGATATAAAAGACGAACTCCCCCCCGACGAAAGCAGGAAGGGCGCACTGGGCGATTTGGTCAAGGCCGAATCGATGATCCAGTTAGCGATTGCGCTGCCCGCGGGCTGCCTGATCGGCTGGCTGCTCGGGCACTGGGCCGACGGACGATTTCACCAGGCGTGGATGGGCATCGCCGGCATCGTGCTGGGCGCAATCGGCGGATTCCTGCAGATTTTTACCACCGCATCGCGGTATTTGAAGAGGGGTTCGTGATCTCAGACGGTGTTGGAGACGGTGCGATGAAGGCGATGGAGAACTTTAGCGATGTAGACTTCAGGCGGACCATCTGGAGCGCGCTCCGCCTGCTGGTGATCATCACCGCGGTCGTGGCTCCGCTGCTCTGGTGGAAGCTGAACTGGCAGAGCGCCGCGCTGCTGGTGGTGGGCGCCCTGATCTCCGGCAGCGGCCTGTATGAGTGGCTCCGGCTGATGCCCGCGGGGATGGTGCGGATGGACGGCGGCGAGCGGGCCAAGCCGATGGGACTGGTTTTGACCGGATTCTTCGTGCGTCTGGGGCTGACGGTCGTGCTGCTGTATGTTAGCCTTAAGATTCTGGATGGTTCGGTCTACGCGCTGGCGGGAGGCCTTGTGCTGGGAGTGTTTGCGCTCACAGTGGAAGGGCTTCGGCTGATGAAGGCGTGGACAGTTTAGACCGGCTGTCCCACAAAAATTTATGTCTACTCCGCTACTTCTTACCCGAGTTCTCAACGACCATTTTGCCGGTCCGGTGTCCAGCCTGCTACAGGCCGTACACGTGCATCCTGCCCACCCGGCAGCGCCGATCACCAATGCCTTTGCGATGGAATTGCTGGTGTTCACCGTGCTTCTGGCCTACTTCCTGATCGTGCGTCTCACGCTCAACGTGGAGAAGCCGGCCGCCGCACAGCATCTGGCTGAGATGACACACGAGTTTGTCTCCGAGCAGGGCGAATCGATCATCGGGCATGGCTCCGAGCGGTTCACCAGCTACCTGACTGCCCTGTTTCTGTTCATCCTGCTCAGCAATCTGCTGGGTCTGGTCCCCGGGCTGGAGTCGCCCACGGCCGATGTCGTGGTACCGCTGGGGTTTGCCCTCGTCACGTTTCTCTACTACCACTACCATGGCGTTCGGGCCAATGGCGTCAGCTACTACAAGCAGTTTGTCGGGCCCGTATGGTGGCTTTCCTGGCTGCTGTTGCCCATCGAGATCATCTCGCACTGCGCCCGCGTTTTGTCATTGACGGTCCGGTTGTACGCCAATATGTTTGCTGGCGATCTGGTCACCCTGGCGTTCTTCTCGCTGGTGCCGATCGGTATTCCGCTGATCTTTCTGGGGCTGCACCTGGGCGTTGCGCTCGTGCAGGCGTATGTGTTCTTCCTGCTGGCGGCGATCTATCTCTCCCTGGCTGTGGCACACGACCACTAGGAGTTTGCACTACCCACGGGCGAAAGCCCTGCGTTACCTTTTTGAGTTTGCTGCGGAGGGGCTCCCTCTTCGCAGCAGGTACCATCGCCGCATAGCGTGAGGGTGCCAGCACGGTGAGCATCAACCACCCACTGGCGGCGAATTTGACGGGAGAAGGAGTAACACCATGAAGAAGCTGCAATATGTATTTATGACGTTGGCCGCGATGCTGCTTGCAACGCCGGCTTTTGCTCAGGGCACCGCTGCTGGCGGGTTCAACACGGTTCCTTTGGCTGCTGGTCTGGGCATGGCGCTGGCTGCAGGTCTCTGCGGTCTGGGTCAGGGCAAGGCAACGGCTTCGGCGACCGAGGCTCTGGCACGTAACCCCGGCGCACGCCCCGGAATCTTTATCTTCCTGATTCTCGGTCTGGCGTTCATCGAGTCCCTCGCACTGTTCACGTTCGTCATCATCTTCCTGAAGGCTGTCTAACTGGTTCAGGATTTGAGTTTGCTGCATTAGAAAAGCCTCCGCATAGCGGAGGCTTTTCTAATGGTTACTACGTCTGCGTTCCAGTGCTGGTGTGCTTAGCGCTGCTCCATCTGGAGCTCGACATGGCAGTTGTTCGGGTGCGGAGCGCAGTGCTGACGGGCAGACTCGATGATGGTGCTGGTACCCGCGTACTGGGTGAGCCACAGCATGTTGCCAGGCAGGATACCCAACACCAGCGTCGCAATGGCAGCCAGCGTAAGACCAACCACTGCGGGTACGCTGACGCGGCGTGCCGGGACCGATGCCAGCGCAGCAGACTCGACGGTCGGCTTGGCGTAGACCGCTGCCAGCAACCGCAGGTAGTAGAAGCAGGCGATACCACTGTTCAGCAGGCCGATGACTGCCAGCCAGACATGACCCGCGGCAATCGCTGCAGAGAAGACATAGAACTTGCCAAAGAACCCGCCGGTGAAGGGAATACCGATCAGCGAAAGCAGGAAGAAGGCCAACAGGGCAGCCATCATGGGGCGACGCGAGGCCAGACCGGTGAAGTCTTCCTGCGAGCGGGTCGTCTCGTCGTAGCCGCTCACCTGCGTGATCACGGCGAAGGCTCCGACGTTCATCGCGGCGTAGGTGGCAGTGTAGAAGCAGGCTGCGGCGATGCCATCCTGCGGGAAGGCCGTGAAGGCCACCAGCAGGTAGCCGGCGTGAGCGATGGAGGAGTATGCCAGCATGCGCTTCACGTCTCGCTGCAGCAGCGCACCCAGGTTGCCGATGGTCATCGACAGCGCGGCCAGCACCCACATCAGGATCGCCCAGCGGTGCTGCATGGCAGGGAAGCCCGAGAAGGTAATGCGCAGCAGCACGGCAAACGCAGCCGCCTTGGGTGCCGTCGACATCAGGCCAACCACCGGAGCCGGAGCGCCCTGGTATACGTCAGGTGTCCACACATGGAACGGAGCGGCAGAGACCTTGAAGCCGAGACCAATGATCAACATCGCCAACGCCAGAAACGCGAGATGCGGCGTAGCCGTGGTCTCCAGACCGTGGGCGATGGCATAGATGTTGGTCGAGCCCGTTGCGCCGAATGCCAGCGCGATACCGTAAAGGAAGAAGGCAGTGGCAAAGGAGCCGAGCAGGAAGTACTTCAGCGAGGACTCGGACGCGGTGGCCTGACCCTTGCGGAAGCCAGCCATGATGTAGGTCGAGATGGAGGAGATCTCCAGTCCGACGAAGACCATCAGCAGTTCTACCGAGGAGGTCATGAACATCATGCCGGTGGCGCCGAACAGCGTAAGCGCAAAGTACTCACCCGCGTGGGTGGCGTGGCCTTCGAAGTAGTCCAGCGAACCGAGCAGCGTAACCAGCACAACGGCAGCGATCAGCAGGTGGAAGAAGATACTGAAGGCATCCACTTGAATGGTGCCGTAGAACGCATGGAGCGTCCCGAACTGGAGCTGATACCAACTGGCAAACCCGGCCAGAGTGGTGCCGAGGATCGCGACCCAGCCGAGCGGCTTGCGGCTGGCGGCCGCAGGCAGGCAGGGCTCGGCGAGCATGATCAGCACACCGGCAAGGACCAGAATGTATTCGGGCAGGAGGGCGAGGACGTTAGGAGACATTAGCGATGGCCTCCTTCGGCGGCGTGAACATTGGACGTGGTGGCCTCGGCGGGTGGCGCGGTGGATTCAATACTCTCGTGCTGCTGGGCGATTCGGGTTCCGACCTCGTCGATGGCGCGCATCCAGTATGGCGACGCCACACCCATCACCAGCATCACGGCGACGACCGGCCACAGGGCCAGGTGCTCACGCGCGTCGAGATCCGGTGCCGTGACTGCAGCGGACTTCAGGCCCAGCGAGCCGTAGAAGACGCGCTGGATCATCATCAGCATGTAGGCCGCCGTCAGGATGACTCCGGTGGGGCCAGCACCGTCCACGCAACATGGTGGGCAAAGGACGCCTGCATCGCACCCGAGAAGACCAGGAACTCACCGACAAAGCCGTTCAGGATCGGCAGACCCACCACCGACAGGGTGGTGATGACGAAGAGCGTAACGATCCAAGGCAGCTTCGCCGCCAGGCCGCCAAACTCGCGCATATCGTACGTCCCATATCGCTCGTACAGCAGGCCCAGCAGCATGAACAGGGCGCCGCCACCAATGCCTTCATTCAGGGTCTGGTAGATGCCACCGTCGAGCCCGGCGATGGTAAAGGTGAAGATGCCCAGCACGACCACGCTGACGTGGCCCAGCGTGCCATAGGCCGCAAGGCGCTTGAGGTCCTTCTGAACCAGCGCAATCAGCGCACCGTAAACAATGCCGATCGCTCCCAGCGCGATCATCAGCGGCGCGATCCGGTGCGACTGTTGCGGGAAGATCCCGAACGAGAAACGCAGGATCGAGTAGAGTCCCAGCTTGCCGGCGAGCACCATGACGGCTGCGGTGGGTGCCTCGGAGATAGCATCCGACAGCCAGCCATGCAGCGGGAAGATCGGCACCTTGACCGCGAAGGCAGCTAGAAACGCCAGCGAAGCCAGCCACAAGGCAGCAGAGTTTGGCGAGATGCTGTTGGCGGCGGCAAACCCAGCCAGCGTAGGCAGATCGAACGTCCCGGTCTTCACATAGAGCCACAGGATGGCCACCAGCAGAATGGCCGATGGGATAAACGCGTAGAGGAAGTACTTGATCGCAGCGCGGCGGCGATTTTCCGTCCGGCCAAACGTGGCGATCAGCAGCGTCATCGGAACCAGCGACAGCTCCCAGAACGCGTAGTACAGAAAGAGGTCGAGCGAGACGAAGATGCCCAGCATCGCCACCTGCTGCAGCAGGAAGAGAATGTAAAAGAGCTTCTTGCGCGAGTCGATCGTGCGCTACGAGATCAACACACCCAGCGGTGCAAGAAACCCGGTCAGCACGATCAGCCACATGGAGAGGCCATCGACGCCCAGATGATAGTGAATCGCAGGCGAGCTGATCCAGGAGTGATCGGTGTCGAACTGGTACGAGCCAGCCGCCGCGGAGTAGTCGTAGTGCGCCGGCAGATGCAGCGTGCAGACAAACGTAAGCAGCGTGATGCCCAACGCGCCCCACTGCATGGTCTTGCCCTTGTCCGGCAGAATGGCCAGCAACAGTGCGCCAGCAAGCGGCACGAAGGTGATGATGGTCAGGATGGAGTGGTCGATAGTCATATGCTTCCTGCGTTCATAAACTTCCTGCGTTCCTTCGATTGCTGCAAGTTCGGCATTACGGGAGCGATGCGTTTAGTGGAGCCAGAGTGTGCGGCCAAAGATCATGACGACCAGGACAGCCGCTGCGCCAATCGCCAGCCAGCCGGCGTAGGAGCGTATGTTGCCCGACTGCATGCGCCGCGTCAGACTGCTCAGTCCACGGGTGGTCGCCCCGGAGAGCGCGCCAAAACCGTTCACCACACCGCCGTCAATCACGCCCGCCAGAATCAGTCGGGTGAACATCAGCAGGGGAGTGATGATAGCCACGTGATACAGCTCATCGATATAGAACTTGTTCTCGACGAAGCGATACAGACCAGGAGCCCGCTGAGCCAGCGCAGCCGCGGTGCCGGGCTTCTTGAAGTAAAAGAGAAACGCAACCACAAAGCCGAGTGCCGCCGTCAGCACTGAAACCGCAGCCAGCGTAAGCTCCAGGCCGTGGCTGACCACGTTGGTCGCCGTCTCCGCCGTAGCGCCAGACTCAAACACCGGCGCCAGAAAGTGCTCCATCTCGTTGTGACCGCCGAGCGCCGCAGGCACACCAACCCATCCGCCAATCACAGACAGAATGGCGAGGACGACCAGCGGAAACAGCATGATCCAGGGCGACTCATGCACGCCATGGGACGCATGGGCGTCGTGATGGTGCGCATCGTGCGCCGCCTCCTCCATGCGCGACTCGCCAAAGAACGTCTTGAACCACAAGCGGAACATGTAGAACGAGGTCATCCCGGCCGTAATCAGGCCCACAGCCCACAGCAGCTTACCCAACGGGTTATCCGACGTGAACGCGCGGAACAGAATCTCGTCCTTGGAGAAGAAGCCAGCCCACGGTGGAATACCAGCGATCGCCACGACGCCCATCGTCATAGTCCAGAAGGTGATCGGAATCTTCTTCCACAGTCCACCCATCTTGCGCATGTCCTGCTCGCCCGAGAGTGCGTGAATCACCGAACCAGCCGCGAGGAACAGCAGCGCCTTGAAGAACGCATGCGTTAGCAGATGGAAGATCCCAGCCGTGTACGCGCCAACTCCGCAGGCCAGAAACATATAGCCAAGCTGCGAGACGGTGGAGTACGCCAGCACCCGCTTGATGTCGTGCTGCACCATGCCGATGCACGCAGCGAAGATCGCCGTCGCAGCGCCGATAATCGCGACCACCCCAAGCGCGTAGGGCGAACGGTCAAACAGCGTATGGCAACGCGCCACCATGTAAATACCAGCCGTCACCATGGTCGCCGCGTGAATTAGTGCGGAGACCGGCGTCGGGCCTTACATCGCGTCACTCATCCAGACATACAGCCGAACCTGCGCAGACTTTCCAGCAGCGCCCACCACCAGCAACAGCGCAATCGCTGTCAGCACGCCGCCATGCCAGTCCGGGTTCACCGTAATTGCGTTGAAGACGTGGCCGAAGTCCAGCGAGC
>DAICZO010000309.1 GCA_027311125.1 Acidobacteriaceae bacterium | reverse complement strand
AAGAGAACGAACACGACATTGAGTATCCAGGCATTGTCGAGCCTGGCACCGAGGGTATGTGCCTCTTCTTTCAAGGTAGACGTATCGTCTTCAGCGAGAAGTCTTTGCGGATCGGCGGGCTGACTGTGCTCTTTGGTGGGTCCTATGTAGCGGAAGACGAGCGGGAGCAGAATCAGGAGGACAAGAATTGGGACCAGATTGAAGCGGGTGAAGACTGTTTCCGAGAGTGGAGTGAGGTGGCCGGTGACCTTCTCGACGATATTGAGAGCAGAGCCGTGGGTGGACTGTGAGAGGACGATAGAGCCGGAGAGACCTTCGGTAGAGATGACGTATCCGGTATAGCCGGCTGCCACCAGCCAGCCGAAGTCAACGGAGACACACTTGGCGATCTCTCGGGCGAGGAGGGCAGCGATGACCAGGCCGAGACCCCAGTTGACCCAGGAGGCTGCCATGGAGACAAGGATAATGAGCGAGATGGCATCGGCCGCGGAGCGGGGCAACGAAGCGATGACGGCGAGGAGTTTACGAATCGGAGGTGCGCTGGCGAGGGCGTGACCTGCGACCAGCATGCTGACCATTTGGAAGGCGAAGGTGAAGAGGTTGAAGACACCGTTGTACCAGGCAGTAGCGATCTGGGTGGGTGCAGCGTCCGGGGCGAAACTATGGGCAAGTATCGCGGCCAGAAACGTGAGCAGGACGGCAAAGACGAAGGGGTCGGGCATTCCCTTCTCAAACAAATAGACGGAGAGGGCGGTGAAGCGTCCGAGCAAAGACTGTCGGGATTGCGGGCTGGCGATTGCAGATGCGGACATACGACTTCTCTTTTCCTGCTTCTAGTTAGCCGAATATGGATACAGCCTTTCCATGTTGGGCGCTGTGCCGTGAAGGCGGCATGAAGCAGAAATGAAGTTCCTTTCAGAGCGAGGCGATTGGTTGCGAGGGTGATGTAGGGCAGAGGAAAACAGCCGATGGCAATTGCCATTTCTACTGTCAAGGTCATAGTCTTCCTGAGACCCATGCAGCAAGCTGAACAAGTTTTCATGTTTGCTTCATGTCTGGCTTATAACGGTGGTGTGTAAGCAGGTGAGGTGTCTCATGCGGATTCTGCTGGTTGAAGATGAACCGAAGGTATCGGGCTTTGTGGAGCGTGGATTAACTGCGGAGCGGTATGCCGTTGACGTCATTGCGGATGGGCGGGATGGGCTGGAGATGGCGCAGACGTATCCGTACGATCTCATCATCCTGGACCTGATGCTTCCGCGGCTGGACGGTCGCGAGATACTGCAGCGGATACGACGTACCGATACCTGCGTGCCGGTGCTGGTATTGACGGCAAGAGACAGCGTGGAAGACAAGGTAAAGCTGTTCGAGAGTGGCGCGGACGATTACCTGACGAAGCCATTTGCATTTGCCGAGTTACTGGTTCGGGCCAAGGCTTTGCTGCGACGTGGGCCGGTGAATCGAGCCAGCACGCTGATGGTGGGAGATCTGGAGTTGGATCGGCTGACTCAGCAGGTGAAGCGAGGCGGGAGGCGGATCGATCTGACAGCGAAAGAGTACTCGCTGCTGGAGTACCTGATGCAGAACGTGGAACGCGTTTTGTCGCGCAACATGATCATTGAACATGTGTGGGATCAAAGCTTTGATGGAATTACCAACATTGTGGATGTGTATGTGCGCCACCTGCGTGCGAAGGTGGATGACGGGCAGGAGAGCAAGTTGATTCGGACGGTGCGGGGGGCGGGGTACATGATCCGAGCGGGCGGTGAGGCGTGAGCCTGAGTTCGCTGCGGGCGCGGGTGACTACGTGGTATGTAGGACTGTTGGCGGCGGCGCTGCTCGCGTTTGGGGCTGCGTTGTACTTCGCGGTGCAGGGATACCTGAAGACTGAGC
Source organism: Acidobacteriaceae bacterium (assembly GCA_027311125.1). Lineage (GTDB taxonomy): Bacteria > Acidobacteriota > Terriglobia > Terriglobales > Acidobacteriaceae > Edaphobacter. Next base: position 1,164 of record DAICZO010000309.1, on the reverse strand, counting down.
TCCAGATGTCGCTGACGGGAGAAGCGAGAGCCATTGGCAGCAGCTTCCTCGCGTATGAGGAGGACAAGGGCGTTACGTGGATGACGGGCGAGATTGTGGAGGCCTACGCCCCGGAGCAGAGTGGACGGTTTATTCGGATTACCCGTCAGGATGGACAGGTGCTGTACGAGTCTGGCGATACGCGTGATCCCTACATTGATGCTGACAAGATCTCGCACGTAGACTTTGCTGGTGTTCGGGAGTCGTTTCGGCAGGAGCGACTGGATGGGGCCTACCCTCTGCTGGTGTTTGCACTGCCGTACACTTCGGGTACCGGAACGAAGTATGTGATTGAGACCGGGGCATCGCTGGTGCCGATTGAGCGGGTGCTGTACAGCCTGCTGAAGATGCTGGTGCTGATCACTCCGCTCATTCTGGCGGGAGCGGCGTTTGGCGGACATTTCCTGATGGCTCGGCCGCTGCGTCCGCTGGTGGCACTGACGGAACAGGCGGAGCGGATCGGGACGCATGAGATGGGAGAGCGGCTGCCGGTGATTGCAACGGGCGATGAGATGGAGCGTCTGTCGCTGTCGTTGAACCGGATGATCAGCCGGTTGGAGGACTCGCTGAACCATAACCGACGGTTCTCTGCGGATGTGTCGCATGAGTTGCGGACGCCGCTGACGATTCTGCGGGGCGAGCTGGAGCAGGTGGTGCAGCGGCCTAATCTGCCTGCGGAGATGCGAGAAGAGATGGGCAGCGCCCTGGAAGAGATCAGCCGTATGAGCAAGATTGTGGAGAACCTGTTGGCGATCGCACGGCTGGACTCCGGAACGGATGAGATGAATCGGCAGAATGTCGATCTGAGCCAGTTGGCGAAGTGGACAGTCGACCAGATGCATCTGCTGGCGGAAGAGAAACACATCGGTATGCATTGCCAGCCTGCAGAGAGTGCACTGGTTCTGGCCGATCCGGCGCGGATGAAGCAGGTGCTGGTGAATCTGCTGGATAACGCGATTAAATATACGCAGGCGGGTGGTGCGATTACGGTGGCCGTGGGCGTGGCGCAGCGCAAGGCGGTGCTGGAGGTGTGCGATACGGGGATTGGGATTCCGCCGGAGTCACTGCCCAATGTGTTTGAGCGATTTTACCGGTCGGATAAGGCGCGGTCGCGGGAGTCGGGGG
>DAICZO010000300.1 GCA_027311125.1 Acidobacteriaceae bacterium | reverse complement strand
GTAGGCATCGGTGTTGAGCGGGAGCAGAGGTTTGCCGCGGGCGAGGGGCTGGTTGCGCAGCAGGACGGCGGTGCGCTCGGCGGCGTGCATGGCAGCGGTGCGGTGGGTGGGGTCTGCGAGGGTAACGACAGACTGTGGGACATCGACGTAGGGGTGCTCAAAGAGGCCGAGGCGGAGCTTCATCTCGAGGATGGGGCTGACCGCGGCGTCGATCTGGGCGGGGGTGAGCTTGCCAGCATTGAGGGCGGCGGGTAGTCCGGTCGAGAAGGCGGTGTGGTCGATGGCCATCTCCATGTTGACTCCGGCGGAGAGGGCACGATAGGCAGCGTCGTTGGAATCCTGCGCGAAGCCGTGGGTCTGAAGGCTCTTGACGGCATCGGCATCGGAGACGACGAAGCCTTTGAAGCCCCACTCGTTGCGCAGGATGTCGGTAAGGAGCCAGTGGTTGCCGGTGGCGGGAACGTCGTTGAGGTCCATGTAGGCAGACATGATGGTTCCTGCCCCGGCGTTGACGGCGGCATGGAAGGGTTTGAGATAGATGTTCTGAAGCTGGGTTTCGGAGATGTACGAAGCGTCGTAGTCTCGGCCACCCTCGGCGGCTCCGTATCCGGCGAAGTGCTTGACGGAGGCGAGGAGGTGGTCGGGAGCGCCGATGTAGTCGCCCTGGAAGCCACGGACCTGGGCGGCGGCAAGGGCAGAGCCGAGGTAGGGGTCTTCGCCTGCGCCTTCGACGATGCGTCCCCAGCGAGGATCGCGAGCGATATCGACCATGGGACCGAATGCCCAGTTGATGCCAACGGAGCGGGCTTCTTTGGCGGCGATGGACTGTGCGCTGGTGGCCAGGGCGGGATCCCAGGAGGCGGCCATGGCGAGGGGCACCGGAAAGATGGTGCGGAAGCCATGAATGACATCGAAGCCGAAGATGAGGGGGATGTGGAGGCGGGAGTTTTCCACGGCAAGATGCTGGAAGTGGTTGATCTGGTTGGGGTCGGTGACGAAGAGGAGAGAACCGACGTTGCCGGCTTTCACGCCAGCTTCGATTGGCTGCGAGGGGCCGAAGAGGAAGAGTTGATTGAGCTGCCCCAGCTTCTCCTGCATGGTCATCTTGTGGCGGAGGGACTCGACACGCTGGTGAATGGCGACGTCCGATGGGGGCTGGGAGAGCGGGGCTTGAGCGATCGCGGTGAGCGACAGGCAAATTGCTGCGAAGGAGGGCAGAAGGGTACGAAGAACTGAGCGTGCGGCGACCATGAAATGCTCCCAAGTAACCGGATCATGGTAGGGGATTCTGAAGATTTGCGCTATGAGGAGGAGGGGGAGCACTACAGGGGGAAGACTGCAAGGGGAACACTAGAGGCTACGGGTAGGCCGGGGAGCGAAGATGGTGTGTCCTGTTGCAGGCCAGAGACGGCTGGGCAGGCCTCGTTCGGTGAGGAGCTGGTAGATGACGCTGACGAGGGCGGCGGGACCGCGATGGAGGTCGATGGTGGCGTCGATACCATTGCGGGGACCGAGGTCGTGGAAGTCGAGGCTGACGATGAGGCGGTTGGGGCTGGCGGCGCGGAGGATGGTGATCCAGTGGTGGCGCTGTTCCTCGGTAAGGGTGTGGCAGAGGACGACGAGATCGGCAGCGCGATGGAGGTCGGAGTTGGCGAGGGTAGTAGTGGCGGCGATGGACCAGAAATTGAGCAGCACGTCGGCCCGGATGGAGAGTATCTTCCGGTCGTTACCGACTAAGAGGACATGGGCTGGCGCTAGCATCGTTAGTGTGACGCTAACTGAGGACACGGTGCTGGGGGAAACGATTACACGAGACTTTACGGATATCAACAGAGAAACGAGTCTATGTGGTTCTCATGGGAGTTGATGTTGGGAACCGCATGTGCGGCGTTCAGGCGGGGGCGTGGGCTGTCATGAGCAGCGAGTGGAGCGTGACATCTTCGAGGAAGCTGATTTCGATGCGAATGGCGAGGACCTGACCAAGGTCGGCGGTGCCGCGGAGGTGCTTGCGGCAGGTGCATAACTCGGTGAGTCCGAGGTGGCCGGAACGGGTGAGTTCGAGGCCGGAGGCGATGAGAGCGATGTAGAGGTCCTGCACGGCACGAAGCTGGATTTCCAGGCGGAACACGATGGAGGAGGGGGAGAGGGTTTTGCGCTCGAGGACCCATCCGCCGCAGTCCGTGAAGGCGGTGGTGAGACTGGAGAGGATGCCGGAGCGGTCTTCGTAGCTGAAACCCTGTAGGTTGAGAGACTGCATGGTGTGGTTTTCTTCCCCGCTGCGTTAGTTGGTATGCCGTTGAGTTGAGTATCGGAGCAAAGGAGTGGAATGGTGATGGGAACGGCGCACCGGAGTCACGTGACGTAAGGCAGTAGTCCGAAGCGGCGGTTGGGAGGGGTGAGATGCTAGGTGGAGGAGATTGGCCATGGTGGTTGGGATCGGGACAGACTTGATTGAGATTGAGCGTGTGGAGCAGAGCATCCAGCGATTTGGGGTGCGTTTTTTAGAGCGGGTGTTTACGGCGGGGGAGATTGCGTACTGCCAGCAGAAGCGGAAGACGTCGGGTGAGAGCTTTGCGGCACGGTTTGCGGCCAAGGAGGCTGGCGCCAAGGCCCTGGGGACCGGGATCAGTCGCGGAATCAGCTGGAAAGAGATTGAGGTGCGGCGGGAGGCAGGTGAGCGTCCGACGCTGCACTGGAGTGGCCGGGCGGCAGAGCGTGCGGCAGAGTTGGGGGTCAGCCGGGTGTCTTTGAGCCTGACGCATAGCGAATCGGTGGCGATGGCGGTGGTGCTGGTCGAGCGGGATTGATTTTGGGATAGTGGGTAGATGAGATTGAAACCAATAGGCCCGATATGGCATCCACTCTTACTAAAGGACTTTACGCAAGACACGATTACGAGCGAAACGAGCCGTTAGGATATTCTTTGGGTGTTCGCTTGGGACCGTGGCGATCTTGACGTAGATGGCTTTGGCGCAGGGAGGCAGCCTGCGCAATGAGATTTCAGGGAGGGCTATGCCTAGCCAGCACGAGGTTAAGTGGTCGCAGTTGAAGGTCGGAGTCATCGTGATGGTTGCCGTTGTGATTCTGACGACGCTGCTGTTTCTGATGACCAGTTCCTCCGGGCTGGGGATTTTCTCCCACAAGCTAACGATTGTGAGCTATTTCGAGAACTCGGCTGGCCTGAAAGAGGGGGCTGCGGTCAGTTTGGAAGGGGTGACTATCGGGACGGTGAAGAGCGTTACGGTTGTCCACAGCGCCGACCGCAAGCTGACTCCGGTCAAGGTAGTGATGAAGATCAACGATAAGTTTGCGAGCGATCTTCATCAGGATTCGAAGGCTGGGTTGACGACGGTTGGGGTTTTGGGTGACACGGTAGTGGACCTTAACAGCCAGTTTGCCGTGGGGCCGGCATTGCGGGATGGGGACGAGTTGCACACGCTGGAGACACCGAGCCTGACGGATGTGGTTAAGGCCAGCCAGGGGACGATTGAAAGTTTGAATGTGATTCTGGCGAAGATGAACGGGATCGTGGATAACATGCAGTCGGGCAAGGGTTCGATCGGGATGTTGATCAACAGCCCCGAGCTCTATAACAAGGCCAACAAGACAGTGGATGAAGTCCATCAACTGACGGTAAACCTTAACAATGGCAAGGGTTCTATCGGCAAGTTGATGACGGATGACACGATGTATAACCGGCTGAATGATGCTGCGCTGAAGCTACAGAACATTGCGAATTCACTGGACAACGGCAAGGGCACTGCCGGGATGCTGCTGAAGGACGACTCTTTGTACAAGAATATGAACTCCACGATGGTGCATGCGAACTCGCTACTGGCGGATGCGGATGCGGGCAAAGGCGGCCTGGGGCTGATGCTGAAGGATCCGAAGTTTCGGAAGGACCTGAGCGACACGGTGACCGAGATGAATACGCTGGTGGCAGGTGTGAACGCCGGCAGGGGTACGCTGGGCAAGTTGACTCAGGACGACGCGATGTATACGAATATGAACAAGCTGTTGACGGAGAGCACTGGTCTGGTGACTGCGATCCGTACCGATCCGAAGAAGTACCTGGCGATTAAGCTACGAATCTTCTAGCGGGGCATGAGGTTCTGACAGACGGGTTCCAGCTTCGGCTGGAGCCCGTTTGTCTTTTGAATGACGACGGGTTTGCCTGGGTGCGAACGTCTGCGGCTGACTTTGTGGCTAAAACAAAGAATGCCGAAACTTTGTGGCGGGATACATCGTCCGCAGTGGTACAGCAAAAAGTAGTTCTCGTTTGCACAACGAAAGCGTAGTGTGAAGTCGCTCTGGGTAGATTCTGATTCCAGGAGTTGACCGTTTCGTTGTGGCGTCATTTTTTACTCAATTCATTCGAAGGAAATCCATGAACCTCAAGTCGCCGTCCCTAGCTTGCTTGTTATTACTGTCCAGCGGATTGTGCTTTGGCCAGTCGCTGATGACCACCACCGACAACGGGAGTGCCCCGACGTCCGAGCCGAAGAAGCCGATCATCTTCGATCTTTCCGCGATCGACAAGACGGTGGATCCTTGCACAGATTTTTACAAGTATGCGTGCGGGAACTGGGTGAAGAACAACCCGATTCCCAGTGACCAGGTGCGGTGGGGACGGTTCAACGAACTCGCGGAGCGCAACAACTACTTGTTGTATGCGGATCTGAAGGCCGCAGCCGATGCGCCGAAGAGTGCCTTGCAGAAGAAGTATGGGGATTACTTTGCGGCCTGCATGAATGTGGATCTGGCAGACAAGCTGGGTGCGGCCCCGCTGAAGCCGCAGATGGCAGCGATTGCCGGGTTGAAAGACAAGAAGCAACTGGCAGCGCTGGTGAGCGAGTTGCACGATACCTATGCTGTACCGGTCTTTTATTTTCTGGGAGTGCAGCAGGACCAGAAGGACTCCAGCCAGCAGATTGCGACGACGATGCAGGGTGGGCTGACCTTGCCGGACAGGGACTACTACCTGACGGACGATGCGCGCAGCCAGAAGATTCGCGAGCAGTATGTGGAGCATGTGACCAAGATGTTTATGCTGCTGGGCGACTCGGCGGAGAAGGCTGCAGCGGAAGCGAAGGACGTGATGTCGGTGGAGACGGCACTGGCGAAGGGTTCCACGAGCCGGGTGGAGCTGCGGAATCCTGCGAATCGGTATCACATGATGACGATTGCGGAGTTGCAGGCGCTGAGCCCGGACTACAACTGGGCTACTTACCTGACGAGTATCAAGATGAATGGACTGAAGTCGCTGAATGTGGCGACGCCAGCGTTCTTCAAGGCGATGAACGAGCAGATCGACGAGCAGAGTCTGGATGCGATCAAGAACTACCTGCGGTGGCATGCGTTGCGGACAGCGGCGCCGGCGTTGTCGAAGCCATTTGTCGATGAGAACTTCAATTTTTTCCAGGCGACGCTGCAGGGGCAGAAAGAGCAGACTCCGCGCTGGAAGCGGTGCACCCGTGCTACGGATGCGGCACTGGGCGAGGCTGTGGGTCAGGACTGGGTGAAGCAAAACTTCCCACCGGACGCGAAGGCCAATATGGAAAAGCTGGTTGCAGCGTTGGAGAAGGCACTGGGCGAGGATATCCAGAGCCTGCCGTGGATGAGCGAGCCTACCAAGGTCGAGGCGGAGGCGAAGCTGAATACGATTCGTCAGAAGATCGGGTATCCGGAGAACTGGCGCGATTACAGCAAGTTGACGGTGAAGCGCGACGATTTTCTGGGAAATACGGAGCGCAACTTCGAGTTTGAGCGGCAGCGCAATCTGGCGAAGCTGGGCAAGCCGGTCGATGAGAAGGAGTGGGGGATGACGCCACCAACGGTAAATGCGTACTACAACCCACCACAGAACGACATCAACTTCCCTGCCGGGATTCTGCAGCCACCTTTCTTCGATAACAGCATGGATCCTGCGGTGAACTTTGGTGGTATCGGGGTGGTGATTGGCCACGAGATGACGCACGGGTTCGACGATCAGGGATCGAAGTACGATCTACATGGAAATGTGCGGACGTGGTTTACTGCGGACGATTTGAAGAAGTTCAACGAGCGTACAGACTGTGTGGCGAACGAGTATTCCGGGTTTCAGGTGGCCGAGGGGCAAAATCTGAATGGCAAGTTGACGCTGGGTGAGAATACGGCGGACAACGGAGGGATTCGGATTGCTTATCAGGCTCTGCTGGAGACGATTGCCAAGCAGGGTGCGGCCGCAGAGCCGGGATACAGCAACGGGGAGCGCGACGGATACACCCCGGAGCAGCGGTTCTTTATCTCGTTTGGCCAGGTGTGGTGTCAGAATGCCACGGAGCAGAGTGCTCGGGTGCTGGCGAAGACGGACCCGCATAGCTCTGGCGAGTGGCGGGTGAAGGGAACGGTCCAGAACTTCGACGCGTTTGGGAAGGCGTTTGGCTGCAAGGTGGGCCAACCGATGATGCCGACGAATAGTTGCCGGGTCTGGTAGCAGTTGTGGCCGCTGGTGGGGCGAAATGCTCTGCTGGTGGAGAGATAGAGATGGGTCCGGGTGCTTGCCTGGGCCCATTTTTATGGCATGAAGGAAGTTGGCGGGAGATAGTAACCGGGCTGGCGTAACGAACTATGTCAGGATGAGATGGCTCTAAAGTGGCACAAACTCGCGTCACCTTCTACAATTGGCGAAGGAACCGTACCCCACAGAATTGCTCGCAGCCAATGGCAGATAAAGGTCAGTCGCTGGCGAGGATGAAGGAAGCGCATGAAGTTCAGCAGGATTGGCCGGATGTTGATGGCCTTGGTAGTGTCCTTAGGATTAGGTCTTGGATTGACGTCGTGTGCTGTCGGCACCATCGCGTACATGTGGGTGCTTGGAACGCAGTACAACCAGATTGCCGGATTCAAGGTCGACGATTACACCGGAAACCTGACGCCGACCGTAAACTCGCCTTATTCTTCGGGCGGGACGAACCCGGTGTCCATCGTGGTTCGTACGGGCGGGCGTTATGTTTACGTCGTGAACGAGGGTACTGCGACTACGGGCGGCAACATTGCACAGTTCACCGTGGGCGGGGATGGCGTGCTGACTTTCCAGCAGTCGTTCACGAGCCAGGGGACGACGCCTATCTGGGCAGCGACGGATACTACGGGAAACTTTCTGTATGTTCTGGATCAGCTTTCGCCTGATGGTGTGAATGGTGACATTACCGTGTTCCAGATCGACTCGAACACTGGTCGTCTGTCGCTGGTGACGAACACTCAGGTGAAGAATGCGAACGGGACCTACCTGAGCTACTTCCCTGTTGGGCCCAAGCCGATCATGATGCGTGCATCGGGCTCCTGCCTGTTCACGTTGGATGCGGGTGACAACACGGTATTCCCGTACCAGCAGAACACGGGTACCGGCCAGTTGACGCTGACGACAAACTCGACGATTACGACGGGATCGAACACTGATGGTGGCCCACGTAAGCTGACCTCGATCAATGCGAGCGGAAGCTATGTTTACCTGACCGATGCCGCAGCGACGACGACGAGCACTGGTGGACAGATTCTGCCCTATACGGTGGGAACCAACTGCGCACTCAACTCGTTGGCGGGCGGAGCCATCAACAATCTGCCGCTGACCTCGAATCCTTCGTACTCGTTCACGGATAGCCGTTCGAAGTTCTTGTACGTGCTGAACCAGACCTCGACGAACTCGCAGAATCCGAACAGCTCTATTTCGGCATTTACGATTGATCCGGGCAATGGGAAGCTGCAGCCGGTAGGCGGTTCGACGAACACGAACAATCCGTACGCGGTTGGATCGGGTCCAGTTTGCATGGTGGAAGATCCTACGAACCAATACCTGTATACGTCCAACCATGCGGATGGCACGGTGACGGGCAAGTTCATCAACGTAGCGACGGGCGAGTTGTCGGACCTGGCACGCGGATCGAGCTTTCCCGCGGTTGGACTGTCGACGTGTCTTGCGATCAGCGGAAATACCAGCAACTAGGCGCGAGCCTGTTGCTGGCGTGCTGTTGTTGGACTTATTGGATATGTAGTGAGTTTGCTGGAAGACTGTGAATGAAACAGTGGGCGGAAACGAATTGCCCCGGAGTAAAGAAGTGCATGACGTTGAATAGGATGGGCCGCGGAGCACTGGCCTCGATATTGTCTCTCGCGATGGGTTTTGGCATGACGGCGTGTACGCACGACTACACCGTGTCGTACGTGTACATGACGACCGCCAAGGCCAACCCCGGGTTGATTAATGCGTATGAGGTCGACTACCAGACGGGAACGCTGCAACAGACGCCGGACTCACCCATCCCTTCGGGGGGGCGAAACCCGATCACGCTGGTAGCGACACCGAATAACAAGTTTCTGTATGTCGTGCATCATGACGATTCGAGTGTGGTTGAATTTGCGATTGGTACGGACGGCAAGTTGTATCCGCAGACGACGTATGACCTGGGCAAGGGAACGAGTTCGGCAACACTTCCCAGCTATCCTACTGCGGCAGCGGTCGATCCTGAGGGCAAGTTTCTGTATGTGACGTTTACCTATCAGGGTGGGTATACGACGGCACTGCAGGGACCTGGTGGTATAGCTGTATTTCCTATCAATGCGGACAACTCGCTGGGTTCTCCGAGCATTGTGAATGTCGGACGCAATCCAGTCGGGATTATAGCGAGTAGCCCGAACCATTTTGTCTATGTCATCGAGCAAGATGCCGCTACGTCTGCAAATCTATTGGGCTTTAGTGCCGATGCGACGACTGGAATGCTGACTCCTCTGCCGGGCGTGACGATCAATGCTGGAAATGTGGCTTCTACGGGATTTGCGTCCGGGCTGTCGCCGAGTGCAATTGTAGAAGACGCGAACGGGCAGCATCTGTATGTGACCGACTCGGTTGCAAATCAGGTTGTGGGCTATGCGATTGCGTCGAACGGCGTGCCGAGTGTGCTGGCCAACGGCACTGCGACGACGGATGCGATGCCGGTTGGACTGACGATCGACTATACGGGCAAGTTCCTCTACGTGGTGAACTACCTGGGAGGTTCGATCGATGGATTCACCTTCGGCGCGAACGGGGAGCCTACACCCTCCGGCGTAGCGCAGCGTACTCAGGCAGGAACTGGCCCGACGTGCGTGACGACGAACTCACATGTCAGCAATCCTACGACGGCCCAGGGAATCTACTTGTTTGTATCGAATTCATTGAGCAATTCCGTTACGGGAGAGCAGATCAACCCGACCACCGGAGCATTGAAGGAGATTATCAACAATCCTTTCAGCTCGGCTACGTTGCCGACGTGCCTGGTGAGCGTCGCAGCATTCCCTCACTAGAGCCGCAGCAACGGGCGCAGGTAGCTGAGGTAGTTTAGACAGATTTGAGCGGGTGGCGAAGGCTCCCGAGATGAAGGAAATGTTTATGAATTTCAGAACGATAGGCTTGAAAACAATAGGCTCGGTGCTGTGCCTGGGGACGATGCTGGGACTGACGTCCTGCAGCATTCTGGACTACACGATTGCGTATGTGTATGTGACGTCCTCCAAGGATCATCCGGGGGGCGTGAATGCCTACGCGGCTGACTACCTGACCGGGACGTTGGTGCAGGTGAAGGGTTCACCGTTTGCGGCGGGCAACAATCCGGTGACGCTGGCAGCCGCTCCGAATGGCTTGTTCATTTACGTTGTCAACCACGATGACTCCACGATTCAAGAGTTTGCGGTGAACGATGGCGGCGTACTGACCTCGAAAAACACGTATCCGACGACTGGTACGTTTCCGACTGCAGCGGCGATCGATCCTGCGGGCAAGTTTCTGTATGTGACGTATACCTACCAGACAGGCTATTCGGCTGCGACTCCTGGTCCTGGCGGGGTTACGATCTTCCCGATCAATGCGGACAACTCGCTGGGGACTGCGACCGATGTCAAGGTCGGGAACAATCCGATTTCAGTGGTTGCGAGCAACTTCAATCATTTTGTCTACGTTCTGGACCAGGAACCGACACCAAATGCAGCCATTCTTGGCTTTGCCCAGGACCCTACCAGTGGCGCTCTGACGCCAGTACCGGGAACAGTTATCTCGACTGTTGCTGGTAAGACGGTAGCAACGGGATTCAGTGCGGGTACGGTACCAAGCGCCATGGTGGAAGAGCCAACGGCACGGTTTCTGTACGTAACGGACGAAGCGACCAACCAGATGTACGGCAAGGTTGTGTTGTCGAGCGGCGCACTGCAATCGATGGTGAATGGGCCTTTCTCCACTGGCCAGTTTCCGGTAGGCATTTCGGTAGATCCTCGCGGCAAGTATCTGTACACGGTGAACTACAACGCTGCGACGGTGAGTGCCTATGCGATCGATACGGCAACAGGCAATCCGACTGGGTCCGTAGGGTCTGCGTCGTCGCCTGTTCGCACGGGACCGACTTGCTTGACCATCGAGGCTGCACTGGGCATTTATGCGTATGTGACGAACAATCTGGATGGCACGGTTTCGGGTCTGCAACTTGATCCGCACAACGGTGGCTTGACGGATATTCAGAACACGCCCTTCCCTGCTGCTGGATTCCCGACGTGCGCGGTCACGGTGCCAAACGGCGCTCATGCTTCGCAGATTGTTCAGCCATAGTTGAAGCAGTAATCGACCGAAAAGCCCCGCTGATGCGGGGCTTTTTGTTGCCTGGCAGAGAGTCGGCTGGGGTCTCGGAGAATGCCAGAGCCGTTGCTGGAGCGGTGGAGACTGCTTGGCTATGCCCTGCTTCGGCGCGATGCTTGCTACACGTGCTCGTGTCAACGCCCAGGCTGCCCTGTTGATGAGCTAAGTACCGTCAAGACGCTCGCAGAAAGTCGCTCATGTCGAGCGGTGGTTTGACTGTGGGGCGGGAAATCAAATGGAGATGTTAGCTGGTTTGGGCTTGCGACTAAAGCGCGTGAGGATGGCGATGCGGGCGGGGTTTTCAACAAAGCGATAAGCGAGATAGGCAAGAGTCAGCAAGGCTGCATAGGAGAGCCAGGGGTCGAGCCAGGTGAGATGGAGACGATCGGGGATGTGGTAGGTGTGGAGCAGGATGTAGACGTTGAAGTGGAGCAGATAGAGCGCGAAGGTGGCTTCGCCAAGCAGAACCAGCGGTCGAATGGAGAAGAGACTGGAGATGGGATTTGGGCCAGCGAGACCGAGGATGAGCAGACTGAAGAGCGGGACGAGCAGCCCTCCATGCAGGAAGAGGTACGGCGTGTGGTTGACTGCTCCTGTGTAGAAGAAGAGGCCGAGCAGCGTAAGCGCTATGGCCGCAACGAAGAAACGCTGACGTGGCGTGAACGGCAGCAAGGGGTGAAGCTTCGCGAGAGAGACCCCGACGAGGAAGGTGCAGACGTAGGGCGGGGGGGTGTATTTGAGGAAGCGGAGCAGATAGGTAGAGGTGTAACGATCAGCGGGGGCGGCCAGATGGTCGGGATTGAAGATGGTATAGAGCAGGTGGGGGACGAGTCCAAAGGCCCAGAGAGCGAAGATGAGGGCGATGAGGCGGACGGGCGTGTTGAGCCAGTGGGCTCGAGTGGCCCAGGCATAGAGGAGGAAGGTGAAATCGAGGTAGAACATCACCTCACACGAGAGGGTCCAGGCGACTGTATTGCCAAAGGTGGCGAGGGTGGGGCTCCAGCCCTGAAGCAGAAACGGAGTGAGGATGACTCCTTGCCAGAATTCGGCATGGGAACGGGAAGACCATTCGTCGTGGAGCATGTGGACGGATATGGCGAGGACGAGGATGTAGATGGGGTAGAGACGGGAGAAGCGTGCCAACCAGAAGTCGCGTTTGCTGAGGGTAGTGGCGCGGTCTGCGTAGTTGTAGGTGAGGATGAAGCCGGAGATAAGGAAGAAGAAGCCAACGAAGACGTAGGCGTTATCGATGATGGGGTAGAGCAAGCCCAGGTGAGGCGGGGTGAAGTGGAAGAGAATGATGAAGATAGCCAGCAGCGTGCGGATTCCGGTGAGGGCGGGAAGGGCCGGCTTGCGGACAGGCTTTGGAGCCGGGGACGGCAGATCGGATGGAGAGCGGAGTTCTACCGGCGCGATGAGGGTTGGGGGTGTCACTCGGGTTAGATCCTAGTTGTTGGATGCGAGCGGGTTGCTAATGTATCTAACGCGGTTTGGAAAGATTTGACGCGTTGTCATGGCAGGTCGTGTTGGCGGTGGGGGGCGATGATCGTGATCAGGCGGTGACGAGGGAGCCTAGTTGCTCGCCGTTGCAGACACGGACGATGTTTCCGCGCTCGCGCATACTGAAGACCATCATAGGCATGTTGTTGTCTTTGCAGAGAGATACGGCGGTCTGGTCCATGACGCGGAGGTTGAGGCGGAGGATGTCGGAGTAGGTGATTTTGTCGAGTTTGGTGGCGGAGGGATCGGTTTTGGGGTCGGCGGTGTAGACCCCGTCGACGGAGGTTGCCTTGAGAAGGATGTCGGCCTTGATCTCCATGGCGCGAAGGCTGGCGGCAGTATCGGTGGAAAAGAAGGGATTTCCGGTGCCTGCGGCGAAGATGACGATGCGGCCTTTTTCGAGATGACGCATGGCACGGCGACGGATGTAGGGCTCGGTGACCTGGTGCATTGCGATGGCGGACATGACACGGCAGAAGAGGCCACGCTTCTCGATGGCGTCCTGCAGTGCGATGGAGTTGATGACTGTGGAGAGCATGCCCATGTGATCGGCGGCGACACGATCCATGTCGATGGCTTGCTGGGCGACGCCGCGGAAGAAGTTTCCGCCGCCTACGACGATACCGATCTCGCAGCCGAGCGCGTGGACAGAGGCGATTTCTTCGGCGATTTGGTGGATGAAGACAGAATCAATACCGAAGCCTTTGCCAGCGGCGAGGGCTTCACCCGAGATCTTGAGGAGGACTCTTTTGTACATGTCAGGATTAAGTATCGCATGGCTTGAATTCCGGGCAGAGCGGGCTGATGAATGCAATTTCATTCCAGTTTCAGACGTTACTCATCTGTACAAGCAATCTTGAATAGGGCAGATAAGCTGGGTACGCCGGGCAGGGATGAGCAGACGAGGTTCCGGACGGCGCACCGATCCATAACGCAGTACCACAACGTGTCGTAAAGCAGATGGGGAGAGAAGATGAGAGATGTAGCTCGCATGATGGGAATAGCAGCGCTGGCGGCACTTTGTGTGGCGCCTTTGCTGGCACAGGAGACACGGGAACAAGCGATTGCGGGGATGCGCAAAGTCGATTCGAAGGAGATGGATCCGACGTATACGAAGGCGGCCCCATATGCGCAACAACTGGTGGAAGAGGCTCTAGCGAAACATCCTGAGGTCATTCTGATTGCGATTCATGCGACGCCTCCCGGACACAAGAACCTGATCGTAGCATCGAACTTCGGGCGTATCGGAAAGATAGGCGATGAGGACGATGAGCGCTGTATCCGTACTGGAAAGAGCAACCTGGAGCTGAACTCCACGGGAAAGCACTTTGAGGACGAGTTGATCCTGTTGGACCAGTCGGGCAAGACGATTGGCGCGCTGGGGGTGGTATTCAACTATAAAAAAGGCGAGGACAAGGTGGCTTTGGCCAAGATTGCCGACCAGGTGCGCGACGAGATGCGGGCGAAGCTACCGAACGAAGCTGCGCTTTGGGGTGCCGCACACTAGTGCGGTTGTGATGTCCGAGTGTTACGCGGGCCAGCGTAGCGCTGGGAACGTGCGAACGGCGGCGGGGGGACACATCCACTCCCGCCGCCGTTTGCTTGCAACGAGGGGTTGGCAACCAGAGGGGGATACGAGTGATGGAGATGCGACGTGGAATTGGTCTGTACGAAGCAAGACGCTTTTGCGTGATGGCCTTGATGTTCGTTTTACTGGGCCATGCTGAGCGGGTAAGGGCGGCTGAGCCGAATACTGAGGCGGCTCGTGGCAAAAAAGTCTTGTACGTTTACAACCGTACCAAGCTGGAAAAGACGCTGGCTGCGGTCCCCATTGATCCGGCTCGGTTGGCGATGATGAAGACACAGCGTAGCAACGACGAGAAGGTGATGACCTATCTGAGTTCGCTGGGGTTTATCGTGACGGAGACGGATGAGTACTCGCCGGTAAGCCTGACGCAGGGGAAGGACTTGATCCTGATCTCGGAGAGTGTGGATGCACTGGATGTTGGGGCGAAGTACAAGGATGTAGCGGTTCCATTGATTACGTTTGAGAATGATCTACTGCCTGATCTGGGGATGACCGGCCTGAAGACAGATGTAGATACAGGCACAATGGAAAAACAGCGACTGGTGTGGGTGGTAAACGCTCCGCATCCGCTGGCCGCGGGGCTATCTGCCGGGACGCAGCACGTGCTGGACGACGAGCATGTACGGATGAACTGGGGCAAGCCGGAGCCCGCAGCGATCGTCGTTGCGCTGGTGCGGGGGGAAGAAGACAAGGCAGCAGAGTTTGCGTATGAAAAGGGAGCTACGATGCGATGGGAGTTTCAGGCACCAGCGCGTCGGCTGGGCTTCTTTCTGTACTCGGATACGTTTGAGCACCTGAGGCCGGAGGGGCTGGCGTTGTTCCGTGCCGCGTTACTGTGGTCGGTGAGCCAACCAGAGTAGAAGCTTATCGCACGGGGTCCACGGTGGTGTCGCAGGGCGCTGCTGCCATGTGATGATGTCAGGTATATACAGGCATCGTCTGTCGTGAACGGACGCATGAAAACAAGCCGGGCTTAGCGAGTGCGCTGAGCCTGGTATTTTTTGCGCGAGTATATGGATCGTGCTTGGGTAGGGTGCACAGGTGTGGGATTCGGCGGTAGACGATTGTGGCGGCCGGGAACGTGATGACAGGTTTGAGGGTGTAGCGGAAGGGTTGAACGCTCAACGTTTTGAGCTGACCGTTGTTCCGGGGGACACCACTGAGAGTAAGGAGACTGGGTAACGAATAAAGACGACAGCATAGCGCAGAAAACCCCATCTCAAGCACATAGCCAATGCTTGAGATGGGGTCGTTTGAGGTTCAAGGAAGGCTAGAAGATAACTTTGAGTGCGAATTGGGTTTGGCGACTGCTGGAGGCAGTTGGGCCGACCAAAACTCCACCCGAGCTGAGGGAGCCGCCGGACTGGTTGAAGAGCAGAGAACCGGATTTGGGTGGTGTGGCGTAGTTGACATGGTTGAGGACATTGAAGACTTCGGCGCGGAACTGGAGATTGAAGGTCTCGGAGATGCGCGGGATCTTGGTGTCCTTGACGAGTGAGCTGTCGAAATCGGTAAGGCGTGGACCGATGATGGAGTTGCGTCCAGCGTTGCCGAGGTGAGTAAGGCCGGTGACGGGATCGAAGGCGGGAAAGGCGAAGCAACTGGTGTTGACGTATTGGCGATTGGATGGGCTGACGGATTTGACGGGATTACCTGCGCAACCGGGGCCAGTGAGGCGGTCCGGGAAGGCGAAGACG
>DAICZO010000295.1 GCA_027311125.1 Acidobacteriaceae bacterium | reverse complement strand
CGGGAGCCCCGGTGGAGCTGCATATCTTCGAACGCGGACCACATTGAACCGGCATTGGGCAGGGGTTGAACGGACTGGCTGAGCTGAGTATCTATCCCACCCTGGTGGCCAACTGGATGGAGATGCACGGCTGGATGATCGCGCCGAAATCCCTGCCGTAAGGGGAGACACCGCCGGGCGGCCGTAGCGCCGAGTGCAACGTATCGCGGCTGGTTCCCACTGCAAGTAATTGCAGTATTTGTAATGGACATCGAAGGTCCATCCGGCATGATAGGGCTATTGGGTTTCCGACACATGAGCAGCAGGTCACACCCGGATCGCGTTGTCCACCTGGACTGGTGGACAGAACATTATTTGCAATTCTGGATGCCGATGCTACAGTTTGGTAACTATAGTTTTAGTAATTAGTTACCTTGGTTGTATGCGGGTCGTGTTGATCTGACAGTAAATAGAGGAGTCCGAGTGAAAGCTTCGGTGATTGTTCCTCAGCGGCTCGAAGTGTGGAAGGGCTTGGCTGGATTAGTAGCGTGTTTGTGTGTGTGCAGCATCTGGTTTCACGGAGCTGGGATGCAGGCAGCAATCCTGGTATCGTTGGCCGTTGCAGGAGTGCTCGTGGCGCTGGGGACGGTATGGCGCGAGCATGATCGAAACGTGCGTCGCCAGGCCGCGAGCGTGGAGCATGCACGGTTTCTGGCCGCAGCGGAGACGAGCCTGAGTGCCTTCGCGATTCTGGAGTGTGAGCGGGACGAAGCGGGCGCGATCATAGACTTTCGGTTTGTGTATGCAAACCTGAATGCAGCGCGAATGCTGGTGATACCGCGGCGTCAGTTGGTGGGTCAGGGGATGTCGACCGCGGTGTCGCTGGACGCGAAGCAGCAACTGTTCGCAAAGTGCTGCCGCGTGGTGGAGACAGGTACACCGCTGCATGAGGAGATTCCGGTCAACCGCACTCCGGAGACAATCCAGTGGATGCGTTATCAAGCGGTGCGACTGGGCGATGGCATTGCGATGACCTGCACGGATATCAGCGAGGCCAAGGCCAATCAGGCGGCGTACGAAGAGCTGGCTGAGTTTACGGATTCGATCTTTCAGAATGCGCCCTTCAGCATGATCGCGACCGACCGTGACGGCGTGATTACAGCGATGAACCTGGCTGCGGAGAAGCTGTCGGGCTATCGGCGGGAAGACCTGGTGGGCAAGGCGTCGCTGACGGTGCTGCACGACGATAAAGAGCTGGAGGCGCGGGCGGAAGATGTGCTGCCGGGCACAACAGAGCGGGCTGCCAGCGACGGCTTTGATGTACTGACAGCCAAGGCCGCTCAGGGCGAGATGGAAGAGCTGGAGTGGACCTATATCCAGAAGGACGGAACACGGATCCCGATCCATCTGGCGGTTCGTGCGGTGACCTCGGACGCGGGTGAGATCAGCGGATTTGTTGGCATCGCGTTCGATATTACGGAGCGCAAGCAGATGCTGGACCATGTGACCTACATGGCGACGCACGATCAACTGACGGGGTTGGTAGGGCGTGCCCTGATGCAGGATATGGCGGTGCAGGCGGTGGAGCGGGCGCGGCGGTACGGCACCAAGGTGGCGGTGTTTCTGCTGGACCTGGACAACTTCAAGCGGATGAACGACTCACTGGGGCACGTTGCAGGCGACAAAATTCTGTTTGAGATTGCCACGCGGTTGAAGCGCGCAGTACGCAGCTCCGATACGGTGGCGCGTGTGGGTGGCGACGAGTTTGTGGTGGTGATGCCGGATATTACGTCGATCGAAGATGCCGAGCTGTGTGCAGCCAATATGGTGGCGAGAATATCGCCGGAGATCAACCTGGATGAGCATGAGGTGCATGTGACCTCCAGCGTAGGCGTGTGTATCTATCCGGACTTTGCCGCGGATGCCAAGCATCTGCTGAAGCGTGCCGACGCTGCGATGTATGCGGCCAAAGAGAACGGACGCAATCAGTACCAGATCTTCAGCGAAGACATGCTGAAGGAGACGGTGGACCGGTTGTCCATGGAACATGCGCTACGCCATGCCCTGACCAATGGCGAGTTGAGCCTGAACTATCAGCCGCAGATCTCGCTGGTGAGTGGTGCGGTGATTGGGATGGAGGCGTTGCTGCGGTGGAAGAATCCGAAGCTGGGTCAGGTCTCTCCGGCACAGTTTATTCCGCTGGCAGAGGAGACGGGATTGATCGTGCCGATTGGAGAGTGGGCGTTCCAACAGGCATGTTGCGAAGGCGTGATGATGCGCGAGGCGGTTGGCAGCGAACTTACGATATCGGTCAACCTGTCTCCGCGACAGTTTCAGCAGAAGAATCTAGTGGCGGTGATTGAGCAGGCGCTGACGACCAGTGGACTGCCGGCGCGCTGCCTGGAGATTGAGATTACCGAGAACATGTTGATGGTGAACTCGGCTGCGAATCTGGAAAAGCTGCAGAAGATTAGAGACCTGGGCGCACGGATTGCGATCGACGACTTTGGAACCGGTTTCTGCAGCTTCTCATACCTGCTACAGTACCGCGTGGACCGGCTGAAGATCGATCAGAGTTTTGTGAGGCAGGCGGAGACGGACGCGAATGCTGCGGCCGTGGTGCGAACGATTATTGCCATGTCGCACGGCCTGAACATCAAGGTGATTGCTGAAGGTGTGGAGACAGAGGAGCAGCTACGCTTCCTGATGCGGCGCAAGTGCGACGAGGCGCAGGGACGGTACTTCGCCTCTGCTCTGCCGGCAGCAGAGTTCAGCGGTGCGGTGCAGCACCTGAGTGAGAGCAGACTGGTGCAATCGGCCTAGCCGCTGCGCTGCGGGAGTCATCAGGTGGTCTGGGAACGGCGGATGAGATGGTAGATGCCGAGCAGGATCATCGCGCCAACCAGCGACATGATGAAGCCGGCGGACTGGTCGGGCTGGTAGTGGCCGATCATGCGGCCCAGATACGTCCCGAGAAATGATCCGGCGATGCCGATCAGCATGGTGACGAAGATGCCGCCGGGATCTTTTCCGGGCATGATGAGCTTGGCCAGGGCACCGACGATCAGGCCGATGATGGCAGTCCAGATGAGATGGAACATGCAGAATCCTCCAAAGTTGATGTGGCCCGATTCGCTGCGATGATGGTTGCTTGGGCGAAATCGTATCACCCGCACCAGCGGATGGCGAGAGCATTTTTTGTGTCCGGGAAGGTGCGGATCAGGTCGCAGGTGGCGTTGGGCGGTGCAAAGATTTTTTTGTCAAACCATCATTCTGAGGACGGTCGAGAATCATCTAACCATGGAGGCGTGCAACAGAAGGGCCACTATGAGTTATCCGGAAGATACAGCGAACAATTTGACTGACCGCAAGGATCCGAGCAGCGATGTGGCGATCGATGCCGGAGTTCGAGTTGGCCACATCCATCTGAAGGTTGCGGACCTGGAGCGGGCACTCCGCTTCTATCAGGGCGTGCTGGGGTTCGAGTTGATGCAGCGGTTTGGCAGCAGTGCGGCGTTTCTCTCCGCTGGCGGCTACCACCATCACATTGGGCTGAATACCTGGGAGAGTGCCGGGGGACATCCGCCCGCACCCGGGACGACGGGACTGTATCACGTGGCGATCCTGTATCCGACGCGGGCTTCGCTGGGCGATGCGCTGCGCCGACTGGATGCGGCAGGAATCGCGCTCGACGGCGCGGCCGACCATGGCGTGAGCGAAGCGCTGTATCTGCACGATCCTGACGGCAACGGCGTGGAGCTCTACTGGGACCGTCCGCAGGACCAGTGGCCGCGCGATGCCAAGGGAGGGATCGCGATGTATACGCGTCCGTTGAATCTGGGCAGCCTGCTGTAATCGTCAGGGCAGTCTAGTCGTTATGACTTAGCGCGATGCTTGCGCGGCCTGCGCGCGGAGGCTCGTGGTGAGGCTGCCGGAGCGGGAGTCATGGGCTCCTGCCACATGCGGATACCGCCTTCGATGGCGTTGGTATTGGCGCCGAGCAGTACGCCGTCGGGTAGCAGATTCATCAGCTTGGCATTGCCGCCACCCAGCAGGACGAAGTCACACAACAGGGCCGCCCGCAGCAGGGCTATCACGTCGAGGACGGATTTTCGCCAACGCCGCTTGCCACGTCGTTCGAGGCCAGCGAGGCCGATGTACTCCTCATACGTGCGGCCTTTTTTGTAGGGGAGATGAGCGAGTTCCAGAGGAATCACGCGGCCATCCACTACCATGGCCGACCCCAGCCCGGTGCCGATACCGAGGAACAACATGCGTCCGGAGACGTAGCCGCCGAGTGCCTGCATGGCGGCATCGTTGAGGAAACGCAGCGGCTTTTTGAAGCTGAGCTGATAGGGAAAATCAACCCAGCCAGGCGCGAGATTGTGGGGCTCGGCGAGCGGTCCGTTGTGCGTGACCGGGCCAGGGTAGCCGATCGAGATGCAGTCATACTTCCAGCCGCGGGTAGCCTCGAGGACGCGCGTGACCATCTCCTTGGCCGTCATCGTAGGACCGGAAGGAATCTTGATGGGAACTCGCCGGTCGGAGGACGCTACCTTTACGTTTGTGCCGCCAATGTCGATCACCAGTACATTCATGCAGCGTAGGATACAGCGCGGGAGCGACAGTTGGCACGAGGGTACTTTGCACTGCGGCGAACGCGTTGCGTGTTGACGCAGGTCGCACCGCGCGCTAACCTCGGCAGACACGAGGGCGTGTCTATGCGACGTTGGATGAAGCTTGCTCTGGGTTTGATCGTGCTGCTGCTGCTAGCGATGCTGGCGCTGCCCCTGTTGATCAACGCCAACACTTTTCGCCCGCTGCTGGAGACGCAGTTGACCACGGCGCTTGGTCGCAAGGTGCATCTCGGGGACCTCAGCCTGTCTGTGTTTACGGGCAGCCTGGTTGCCAGCGACCTGAACATTGCGGACGATCCAGCCTTCGGGCAGGCACCGTTCCTGACTGCCAAGAAGCTGAAGATTGGAGTGCAGATGCAGCCGCTGATCTTTGCGCGGCAGTTGCGGGTGCGCAGCTTTGAGGTGGACTCGCCGGAGATTCGGCTGACCCGCTCCGTCAATGGCACGTGGAACTTCTCCAGCATGGGCCACGCGGCCAGCCAGCAGAACCCGCAGCAGCAGACCGCCTTTCCGGATCTCACCGTTGGGCTGGTGACCATACAGGATGGCAGCGCCATTGTGGAGAGCCTGCCAGCACAGGGGCAGCCGCATGTGTACCAGCATCTGGGGCTGACGGTAACGAACTTCGCCTTCGCCAAATCGTTCCCGTTCGCGCTGACGGCCAGTGTGCCCGGCGACGGCACCATCGCACTGACCGGGGACGCAGGCCCCATCAACCAGCAGGATGCCGCAACCACGGCGCTGCAGGCACAGCTTACCGTCAAGCATCTGGACCCGGTCGCGGCAGGATTCCTGGAGCCGAGCGCTGGCATCTCCATGCTGGCGGACATTGATGCCCATGCGACCTCCGATGGAAACACGCTGACCTCTGCCGGCAGCATACACGCCCAGCGCCTGGTGCTGCTGCCGGGTGGTGCGCCGACACCGCAGCCAGTGGAACTGACCTACACCGTCACGCATACGCTGAAGAGCAATAGCGGCCAGGTGCAGGACCTCGCCATCAAGACCGGAGACGTCGCCGCGCACCTGAGCGGCAGCTATCAGCTACCGTCAGGCTCGCCGCGGGTGAACCTGACGTTGAGCGGGCAGAGTCTGCCGATCGATCAACTGCAGGCGCTGCTGCCGGCTGCCGGGGTCAAGCTGCCGAATGGCTCCGTGCTCAAAGGCGGTACGCTGACGACAACGCTGGCCATTACCGGGTCGTTGAAGGACCTGACGATCGCCGGGCCGGTGGAGATGGATAATACCCGGCTCGCGGGCTTCAACCTCGGCAACAAGCTGCAGGGAATGGCAGCGCTGGGCGGGGT
>DAICZO010000145.1 GCA_027311125.1 Acidobacteriaceae bacterium | reverse complement strand
TTACCCCTAAGCTCTCCCGAACTATCGATCTGGAAGATATGGGATGAACCACTCGTGGCTTGCATCCCGGCAAGTCATCCCTTATCTAGCCGCTCCGTCCTGCGCGCACAAGATCTGCACGAGCAGCCGTTCGTAGCTGTGGCCAGGGAGGCAATTCCCGCACTGCATCAGGAGATCGAGAAGTACCTTGGCTCCCTGGCCGTCACCTTGCACATTACAGCGGACGCCTACACCCCGACCGAGGCTCTCGTCTTAGTGGAGCAGCGCATGGGACTATGCCTACTGGCCCGCTCCTCCACCATGGCGCGGCGTGGCGTCGTCGTCCGTCCGCTATCGGCTCAAGTACTGGTTCGACATAGCGGATTCTTCGTTCGAGAAGACAATCGAAATCCTCTGGTTTTGGAGTTGAGCAGCATTGTTCTTAAGCAGACTGCCGGACTGCGCCGATTGTGAATGGTCAGATATCTTGCAGCAGCTCTGACACAGTCATCTCAAAACCTTCCGCCAAAGTATTCAAAGTACGAAGACAGGGCTCTTTGACTCCCCGCTCGATATCCTAGATGTAGATTCTGCCCAGTCCCGTATGGACGGCAAGATAGGTCTGCGTCCATTGACGCTCGGTGCGAAGCACACGAACGCGACGACCCAGCCGAGTACAGATATCGATTGCCACTCTTTGAGCATGGATGTACTCTTTGAACGACATTTCGCCTATAGGCGAAGTTGATCGGCTGGTTCCCTACTGAGTACGTACTGGCCTAAGCTCAAATGGTCGAACCTTCAGGAGTGTGTCGCATGACAAAACGCAAGTTGGAGATGCCGGATGTCTCCGGTAAGACCGTTGATACCATTACGCTATACGACGATCCCGCCTACGGCCGAGAGCTGACCATCCGCTTCGTCGACCAAACCGAGTTGTCGGTGACAGTCGGGGTTCGGCAATATGCTGCCGTGCGTCACTTCGAGGTCGCCAGCGGTCGTACTCTCTATGAGAACAACGAAGCAAAGCTATAGCAGTGCTCTCTTATCATCGAAGCTCCGTCTTCGATACGATCTCGCTCACCAGCCGATGCCCGTCTCGCCGTTCCACAAAGACCACCGTCTGAACGGAGCTGTTCACTTCCCTTTGCAACGCCTCAAGTCCTGGAGATCCGTTGGCTCGATTCGCCAGTGTTGCCAATCTGTCGATTGCTTGGGCGCAACTGCTTGCATGGATTGTGGTCAGCATTCCGCGATGGCCGGTGTTCATGGCATCGACCAGAGTGCTGGCTTCGGCACCGCGAACCTCACCCACCACGATACGGTCGGGACGGTGCCGCAGGATGGCCTTCAAAAGATCGTCGAAGGTGATTGGGTTCCGGTGCGTATTCATTTGAGCTTCGGTCTGAACTACATGCGGTTTGCGGATATGAAGCTCTGCCGTATCTTCAATCAGCAGTATTCTCTCTGTATCCGGAATCGAGTCGGCCAGCACATTCAACAATGTCGTCTTCCCGCCGCCGGTACCACCTGCGATCAGCACATTATCTCCACGATTGACTGCTGAGGTTAGTTCTCGGCTCTGCTGCCTGGTCAGCATTCGTCGTTCGATCAAGTCTTCCATCGAGAAGTTCCGCGAGGTGAACTTCCGAATGGTGAGCAGTGGGTCGGGATTGACTAACGGTGGAATCATAGCCGCTAACCGACTGCCATCGGGCAGACGAAGGTTCAGAATTGGGGACGATCCATCCAGCTTCTTCTGGAAACGGTTGGCGATCACCTCCAATCCAGTCGCGAGCGCTCCGGACTCAAAACGAATCTCCGATAGAGGCGTCATCAGGCCCGACTGCTCTATCCAGACAGACCCATTCGGATTGACCATGATCTCGCTGATCGTCGGGTCGAGCAGCAAGGCTTCGATCGGTTGCAGGAAGGGTAGGATCAGCTCAAAGCTCACGGTCGAACTCTCCGCGGGTCAAAGTTGATCCGCTCCTGCTCGAACCAGGTCATCTGGATTGGCAGGAAGTCAGGCTTGAGGTAGCACAAGGTGGCCGGCATCGGATGGATACCGTCGAAGGCAACCAGTATCGACTGAGCATTCTTCAACTCGAAGAAGATCTTCTCATCGAAGACCGGCTGTTTCTGCTTCTGATATTGCTTCGATGCCGACACCGAACCCTTGCTGGAAGCTGTACGTCCCGACAGCCAACCCACATTCGCATTGCTGCTCGACTCCGAGACCGTATAGCTGATCCGGGTTCGATCCATCTTGCCGCAAAGTTCCGAGGCGAACCGTGCCGTATCAGGATCGGATGTAGTCAGAAATACCTTTGTCCTGAAAGCCTGAAGCAGCGTTTTTACCCCCTCGTTCGGCAACGCTTCCTTGAGCGACGAGATACTCTGTGTGGCGACGATAGGAATGCATTTGGGCTGGCGTGAGATCGAAAAGAATCGTTCGTCGCCGGTCGGGTTGTCCCCGCCGACAGTCGCGAAGTTCTGATACTCATCGCAGATAAATACGGTGGGGCGGAAGTGCCTCTGAGGCTGGGTATCCATGGTCGGGATGCGCAGTTGCACCGCACGCTGGTAGTCCACCTTCATTAGGGTTCCGATGGTCTTGGCCAGTGCAGGGTTCAACGCCACGGGAAAGTTCAACCCGACGATCTTGCCCTGCTCGATCAGCTCTTCGAATGATGACATGACCACACCCTGGGGATCCGAGAGGCAGCTTCGGCCCTCATACAGATTCTTGGGTGGACAGAAGACCCGACGCACGGCGGGATCGGTCTCGAAGAGCGAAAGAAATACCGCGATCCCCTGGATGATCGAAGTTTTGACCTCCTGGCGGAAGAACTTCCAATGCTCCCAGTACCAATAATCAACGCTCTCCCAGATGCCACCATGATCGCGATCAGAGGAGTTCCTGCGATAGATCGCTGCTTCGATGTCTGTGTTCTCGATGAGTCTGTTCTCCAACTCGACGCTCCACGGCGCAACGTAGGAGTGGAGCTGC
Organism: Acidobacteriaceae bacterium; assembly: GCA_027311125.1. Taxonomy (GTDB): domain Bacteria; phylum Acidobacteriota; class Terriglobia; order Terriglobales; family Acidobacteriaceae; genus Edaphobacter. The sequence continues at coordinate 18,967 of DAICZO010000145.1, read as the reverse complement.
GTATGTCGTTCAAATCTTAAATCTGCCAGTTGTCCTCTCCAGCGGTCATACTCTTCGACCGCGACCAACACATAGTGCTGGCTACTAAGTCGAGAGCCAACTTCGATGAGCAGGTCTTCCAGTTTGCCCGCGCTGATGACTGTCCGAAAGATATCGACCAACGTGACGTAACCATCGCGCACCCGGTGAAGCAGGATGACGTACCGGACAAGATCGGTATAGGACTGCTGCCAGAACGGCTCTTTTCCTTTACCCCAGATCGAAACGATGATTGATGCAATGTTGAAGGCTTGTGCGTAAGCATCAAGCGAGTTGTGGAGAGGGTTATAGCGAACCGGGCCATCGAGTGAGACTTCGATATAGTCCTGCTCCCGTCCACACGCCTTCAGGATACGCTGCAGCTGACGGCAAAGATCACCTTTGACCTCCAGTACGATACCGGAGAGCTTTTCCTCTTCGCTCTGGGCGCGATAGCCGAAGAGCTGACGCATAGCAGGCAAGATGAGCGCCTGGGTCTTGCCCGAGCCAATTGACCCAATAGCGGCGATGCCAGTGTAGAGGCCGCCTTCCGGCAAGATAAGCCACTGCGGAGCCGGGGAAGGCGCCTCTTTCAGAGCATGATGGATCTCACCCACAACGAGGAATAGACTGCGTCGAGAAGATGCCACTGGGTACACCGGCAGCAGGCCGGCCTCTCGTACCAGTGCATTCCGGTAAGCGTGCACGTAGAGCAGCGAGAACAGCATCGAACTGACGAGAAACGGTGTCGTAAACAGAAACAACTGATAGCCGATCAAGGCTGCTTGATACAATGAAGGATTCTCGATCCACAGCAGATGCAGGAGTGTATTCGTGGTGGGCCACACATAGAACGACCGGAAGACGATCCCAGCAGCCCCTGCGATGCCGAGCGAGAGAACAATCCGATACGCGACCAACACATGAAGGATTGGCTGCCAGAGATCACGGAGACCTTTCATCGCGCCGCCTCCACAGCACCAAGCGCCGGAGCAGACACGCTTCTGCTGTTCTTCAGAGCTGCTTTGTCCCGAGCGGCGTCTGGCTCACTACGCCCATTCTCAACCTGCAGTTTGTACTGCTGGAAATCTCCACTCTCTCCCAGTGCGAAACGGAGCAATTCGTTGACGATGTAGTTCTTCTCGTTATCGGACCACTTCGCCATCAGCTCAATATCCTGAGCGATTGCCTGATCCACCGATACTTGCAACTTCACGCGCTCGATCCTACTGACTCCGCGTTCGATCTTCAGCCTACCCATACGATCCTCCTCGTATCTGTGTGGCATCGCGTCTGGATGCCGCTTGCGTAAGACTTTCAAGCGACGGCGGGAACGACCAGCGTCAGCGGCAACCGCGAGGTGGGGTCGTTCCCGCCCTCTTTTGGTTTTGTAGGTGACCCTTCCCAACTCGCATATCCTTCATTCGCCACCTGATCCCGACATGCAGTTAGAACCTCGATACGAACCCTGCTTAGAACCCCGAGGTTCATAGCGATGGAGTCTGGGGTAGCTGTACGCAAACAGGAGCGTGGTCAGCTTTGGCTGTACTCGCTGGGTTGTCACGCCAGCGTGGTGTGGAGAAGCCATCCATTCCTGATGGAGTTGTCGCTGCGCCATCGGCACCAACGGATGAAAGTTCCGGGCGAAGATATGCTGGATCGCAGCAAAGTTGTGCTCCGAGTCAGCGATATAGATGACCTCCACTCGATCTAGCACATGAAACAACGCCTTCATGCGGGTGATGAAACGCAGGAACTTCGACGTCGAAAGCTGGCCTTCATCGATGAACGCGAACCGGACCACAGACCGTTGCGGGTTCATGCGATCGGCGAGTGAGATAGGAAATGCGTTGATGAAAGGCACATCACCTGGGGCGTGAATGCCCAACCAATCTGTCGACAGACCTCTCACGAGATGAAAATAGTCACGGCGCTCCTCCTCTGTTCGAAAGAAGTGCTCCGTGTCGTTTTCGAGCACATAATCGAGTGTCATGAGTTTGGTTTTGATCTGAGCGTCGCCCTTGGCACGGCGATGCTGAGACTCGGCATTGCCGAGCAAGCGATAGATCGGTTTGGCGAAGAGGTGGTAGACGTTCCACTTCTGCCCGTAGTCGAGGATGCGTACATGGCCCGCGACTCGTGCTTTTTCGAGAAAGTTCTGGGCGATGGCTCCTTTGTGCCGATTGATAAAGTAATCGAACTGGCGGCGCAGAAAATAGCCGGAGTGCATCGCGACCAAATACAGGAAAGAGGCTTCCATCTCCGTGTAGCCGAGCGTTTGGAGCGCGAGGATAGGATCGACGGTAGTCATATCAGGTCTCATAGATCGAGAATGTCGCGAGTCATGCCATGTTCGTCTTCCACTTGGAAGCCCAGACTGGCACGGTCTGCGGAAGAGGCATAGACGTGAAAGCCTGACTGCGCTTTCGCTTGAACGTGTCCGGGGCGGTAGGCGGCCGTGAGCACTTCGATATCGGCGTGTCCGGACCGCGATCCCTGGTCTTGCTCCTGATTCAGGTCATAGACGATCCGGGCATCGGGAATCTGGATGTGATTCCGGGTATAGGGCAAATCGAATTGAGCGGCTACTTGCTGTTTGATCTCACTCAGGTCGCGGCCGTCATCGACTTGCCTCGCAGCGTAGATGGCCTTCTGAACCTCCGACTTCAGTTCAAAGTCCAGCTTGACACGAAGATTGGTCCCGCCGTGGCGCTCGATTTTCTCGGCCTGTTTCAAATATGCTCGATAGATCTGCGCGTCATGTTCGGCCTCGCGCGGCTTTACCAGACCCGAATAGATGGTCTGGTCAGATGGCAGGTCGCCGGTATGACGGAGAAACTCCTTGCCAGCTTTGGTGAGCGTGACAACCTCAATACGTTCTACCTTGTCGAGGCGGCCATCGCGGCGAGTATTCACAGGCTCCGTCTGGACAAGACCCTGTTGCCGAAGGTAACGCAGATCCCGCTCCATTCGTCCAGCGTTGTTCTGGTACACGGTTTCGCCAAGGTCTCGAACATTGACAATCCGGAATCGACCCACCTCCGCAAGGATCTTCTTCTCTTCCTCGCGGAGAGAGATGCCGATCGCCTGCGGCGGTATCTGGTCGCGACGCTGGCGGTGCTCGATGGAATGGTGCTGACTGCGCTCCGTCGGCTCACGTTGCCGCTCGATCTTCTGCACGTGTGTTGAGGCTGGTCGTGGAATTGTCGGCATACGGCGTTGCTGAGCCTGCGCGTGAAGTCGCTCGCGCCGTACTTCGATGGGCGAAGCCTCAATAGAGGGAGCGTTTGGTTTGGGCACCTCCCTGCGTGGAATCTCGGGACTGTGTTCAAGCCTCATCGTGGCGGCTCCTCTCCACCAGATGGAGCCTGAACGAAGTTGAGGCTTGTCTGACGGTCAATGCATCCAGACGATCCCAGTTGGTTGTCAGCAGCACGTTGCTGCTCCCGGATCGACTTCTGCCCTACGAGCGTGCGAACGAGAACGTAGTCGTCAAGATTCCCACTGAAGGCGTTCCTCTTCTTTTCAGCTGCACTACGAGCCCGCCGTACGCGCTCCACCATGTCAACGGAGTTGTCGTAGCGATCCTGGAACTCATCCGGATTCGACTCAGCGTACGAGGGAAGCTCCTCACCCGATCCGGTTGTACTGCGTTTACTCTTCACCGAACTGCGCGGTGATCTCTTCTGAGAGTTCGCTGTGTCCACTGTGTATCTCCTGGTCAAGGTGTTTGAGTTTGCGGCCTGCGTCGCGGAGGAAGAACTTGCGCTCAATCCAGATAGTCAAGCCGAGGATATTGACGAAGAGCAGGGCACAGTAGGCGGCAATGGGTCGCCAGTACTCGTGGACAATGAGATTCCGCCACGGAATCAGAAAGCGCAGTTCCCCGGCAAGCCAGATGCCGAGGGCCAGAAAGATGAGCGTCGCGACAAAGACGGCGTTCGCAATCACAACGGAACCTCCCAACCGCGGTATCTATATATTGAGAGAGGCTGCGCGGCGGAACGCAGCCTCTCTGCGAGACGAAGCTGCCCTATACGGACACCTCGTCCGCCTCCGCCACGGGAACGTCATGCTTGCCCGGTGCTGGGAGCCTGGTGATGGAGTTGGCGCGAACCTCCCAGGAGCGGCGTTGTTGCTTGTTCTCCACGGCTTCGGCGGTGAACTCGGAGCTACGCAACTCACCCTCGATCTCGACGTAGTCGCCCTTCTTGAGCTGCTGGTTGTTGGCCTCGAGAGCGGGCTTGCCGAATGCCGTGATGCGATGCCAGAAGGTCTGCGAGACCCACTCGCCGGTCTGTTTGTCCTTGTAGCTCGACTTGGTGGCAACCGAGAAGGCGACGAAGATCTTGCCGTTGCTGATCGACCGGGTGATGGCGTCTTTGCCCAGAAAGCCCTTGATGCGGATGCTGTTTTCGTAGAGAGACATTGGTGTTTCCTCCGTTTCCGATTTGCCCGTAACTGCTCGGGTCACACTGCGCGAAGCGATGGGGAGAGTTCGAGGTCCCAAGCACGCGGTCTTTGCGGGCTGGGGTGAACGCGTGCCCGGCTCCCAAGGCAAGGCCGCTTTTTCTGGAAGGGGACCCGAACTCGCTTCGGGTAAGGAGTCCAGACAAAAGCAGAGGCCGCCGTCCGCAAGGGCGCCGGTATCTGGCACCGACCGAGTGACTGGGCAGGGACGGCAACCGGTGGAGGAGCTTGTCTCTCCGAAGCTGTAGCCTGCGTCAAATGCGTGTGCACCACACTGTCGAGACCGGCAGGAGCAAAGTCTCGGTGATGCCAAGGTGGCACTGACTGACGAGTGGTCATGAGCGTCTGCATGATCATTTCTCGAACGCCTGATCTTCGCGCACATAGCTGATGACGAGACCCAGAGGATTGGTGAGCAGCATCTGATTTGGAACCATGTCGCGGAAGCTGTAGACGACGTTGGCGGTCCACCGTTCGCGCTTCAACTCGTCCAGATCTCCCGCGGCACGATAGACCTTGTCGAACTCGATGCGGGCGCGGTACGGAGCCTGTCTCAAGTCTTCGATCACTACGGAGCGGATCTCGATGTCCACGTTCGGCTGTGCCGGATCGAGCAGAAAGTTGTCGAGCACCTTGTCCTTCTGGACACGGTAGAGCGTGGCACTCTCCAGCTGATTGGCGAAGAAGTTGAGCGACTCGGAGAAGTCGCGCTGTAAGGTCGCGTGGTTCCGACCGTAGTAGAGCGTCGCCCAGCGAGCGAGATAGAACTTGCTCACTCGCTCGACCGGGATCGATCCGAAGTCGTCGTAGTGCAATACCTGCGCCCGCCCCATGTCCGTCACCGACAAGATCAACGGCTTCAAATGCAATGCCGCACTCTGTGCCCGGTACAAGAGAAGCAACAAAGTGGCCGAGACCAGGGACAGAACCAGCACACTAACCTTCAGATAGGTATTGGTGACAACCGGCTCGGCATAAAGCTCCAGGTATCGCTGCCCCGCATCGGTAATAGGCATTTTCGACATCGTCCGCTCTCTTTTAATGGAAGATCGTTACAGTGGGTTCACTGCGGTTCCAACGCGTCCGCTGAGGATGGCGGCAGTCAGCTCCGGAATCTTGAGCAAGCCGAAGGCGCAGACGATGATGGTCAAAAACAGTGCCGGCAGGATCGTCCAGGCATTCGCAATATTGATGGGCCCGATGACTCCCAGCAAGCCCAGGAGTGCCTTCGAGAAGACGAAGATAAAGGCCGACGCCACCACCTGATAGAAGCTGAAGCCGAGAAACGCCTTAAACCATCCCCAGAAGAGGAAGTCGAGCTTCGGCACAATGAAGAATGGAATAAAGATCGGTCCCAACAGGACACAGACAGCTGCTGCCGCGTAGCCGTAGGCGACGACGGCGAAGGCGACGGCCTGCATCGTCGCCAGTGAGAGCGCGATGATCAGGAAGAGCAGCGTCTCCCGAAGTTCAAGAACTCCGGGAGGTGCGCCCAACTGCTGCTCCGAGTTCACCACCGCATCCGCGATCTGCTGCGTCTGGCCGGCCTCGATGGAGCCAGAGAGTTGGAGAGCCTCCTGGGTGACGAGGTCGCTGAAGCTATAGCCAACGCCCGGAATCGGGCTGGAGTAATACGTCAGCATCCCCAGCCCAAACGAGATAAGCAGCAGCAGGTCGGCGAACTTGGCGAAGTTGAATCCGCCGAATCCATGTGCTGCGGACAGGGCGGCCTTCACCCCAAACCACGCGATCAGGATAACCGCTAGACCACGGAAGATGCCGAGGCCGGCAGCCTGAAATAGCCCGCTTTTGGTCTGGAGCAACTCCGTGATCGCCTGCGCGAGGAAGGTAAACGGGTTCTCGGTCATGGCTGTTACCTCGAAGTGCTCAGGTTGATCGCCCGTAGCGTGTCGCTCGCTCCACCCGTGACTCGCTGCATGTTGTTGGTGAAGTTCTGCTCGAAGTAGATAGCCTGATTGAGCGCACGGTTCTGGGCATCGATCTGCTGCTTCTGAGTCGCGGCCTGTTGCGAAGCAACGGCGGCGAGCAGTTGATTGGTGTCCTGCTGCGAGTGAATCTGCAATACCGTACTGGTATTGATCTTGGCGAGCACGGCCATTTCAGTCTGTTGCGTCGGATCGGTCGAGTAGGTGTCCGATTCCAGCTGCGTCAACTTCTGGCTAAACGCTTCCGCATGTGATCGAATGGTGCCGATCGTGGAAAGCGCGCTGGTGATCGCTGCCTGGTTAATTTCGGCAGTGGCATACTGATTTTTCAGGACAGCCTGCGTGCCGGCGTCGCGTGCTGAAAGACTTCCCCCGGGATAGTTCTGAAGCTGGGTCACAGCACTGGCATACCCGGAAGCTGCTCGACCCGTACTGCCGAGGTTCAACGCATCGACCCATCCAGCTGTATTGCCGTAGGCGTTTGCGGACGATAGGTTCGTCCACTGAGAGAAGTCGGAGCGATATCTCTGGGCAAGGTCTTGCGGCATGCGCGCCATCTGATACGCGAGGTTGTACGCCGCGATCACCTGATTCCGGGTCTGGATGGCGGTAGTGTAGATCTGCTGCGCCTCCTGAAACTCATGCAGTGCGGTGACATAGTTCGTCGGGTCGAAGACCGTCCACTGTGCATATGCCGCACTGGTGAAGACGATCAAAAGGCTAAAAAAGAGACAACACGTCTTTGCACACTTCATAGTGATTTCTCCTGATTGAGATTTCCGTACTAAATATTCGGGGCAACGGTGTGGTTCTCAACCGCTGGCAACAAGAGGTCCTGCGTCAGATAGACCTTGATGCGATGTCCCTCGCGGATGGTGATCGTCGGCTGGACGTTTACGAAGCGGTCTAAAGCACTACTGCTCGACTGCGAGAGACTCGATGCCACGCCCTGCCGGTACATATCCGAACCGGACTGGCTGTAGCCCGCATTCGTGGTCGATTCCGCCGCTCCGGCGATGATGCCGAGCGCGATGGATGTCCCAAAGATCTGCAGGTAGTGATTGTTAACCTGATCGTTGAGGCCGGTCTCGCCAATCTGGTTCAGGGCGTGGAATCGATCCAGATCGACCGAGTACCCGTCCGGCATAAGCAGACGGTGAAACGTCACCGCAAGACGGCGCTGACCAGTACCTTCGACATGTTGCACATCCCCCAGGATGAAGCTACCTTCCGGAATCAGGACATGCTGGCGGTCATGACTGTAGACCGGATTTGTGACCATCACCTTGATCGGGCCCGCGAAATCACCGTTCAGTCGATTCACGAGAGTGGTGTCGATAGTAGTGCCCTCAAACAAGACGAAGGGCTGGCCGCTGGCAGAGTTGACGTTTACCTCCGGAGGCTTCTTCGCGTCCGCATTCGCCGAAAGTGCATGGTCGAGCGCAGCCAGACCGGCTGTACGCTGCGGCTCCGGTGGGTTCGAATCAGGACCGGTCGAATGTTGCGCGGCCTGCTCCGACACCAGATTCGACGCAAAGCGCGACTTAAAGGCGAGTGCTTTCTCTGCATCCGCGATGGGATCGCGGGGCGGCTCTACGGGCGCAGGCAGCGGTTGCAATGCTGTTCCATTGGTGGCGGCGGTCGTTCCAGGGCTAGGTAATGTAGAAGCAGCATTATTTGCTGTCGCCGATGAGGCCTTCTGCGCCAGTTCACTCTGCCGCTGCTCCTGATTCAGATCCTGCTTCAATTCCTCAATCTTGCGAGCATTGATCTCGGAACTCTCTGTCGATGCCATGCTCTGCGTATCCGCCGGCTTCAGCTGAGTTCGAGGCCTCTGCTTCGAGAACATGACTGCGAAGAGGATCAGCAATGCCAGAGCGACGATGACGTAGGTCTGGCTCTGTTTTGGAACGACACCCTCTGGCTTGCTTCGCTCATCCCGAAATGCTGGTGTCGACTGGTCTGGTTGTTCGATTGGCTCGGTCATCTCAGTGCCCCTTCCGGTCAAACTGGAGTTTGTGCTTGCCCAGTTGGAGGTAGCCATGGTCGAGGATGATCGGAAGGATATAGGTCCCGTCCTTCAACTCATACGTGACAAGATCGGCCTTGCCGTCTTTCATCGCATAGACAGCAAACTTTTCACTCGCCGACGAACGGATATACGTGAACTTGTCGTCGTGATAGATCGCAGCAACCTCGAACGGCATGACGTTCTTGTAGGTGTAGTCGAAGACCAACCCCTTCACCGGATAGTCGGCACGGAACTGCTCGACCGCCTGGGCTGCCTGAGTGCGGATTGCCTGCATTTGTACGTGGGCCGCTTCCGCTTCGGCAGCAGGAACGATCCTGGGCGCACTTACCGCAGCAGCGATGGTAGATGGATCGCTCGGCTCAATGACCACCTTCAAGTCCGGGTCGCCAGACTCGACATCGTCGAGGATGAACGAGTAGACCGTTCCTTTATCGGTAATCAGGTTGAGATTTGAGTGGATGCCCTCTTGCGCAGGATGCAGGAAGCAGTAGTTACCCACCGCATCGATGATCCAGAAATCCTTGTCGCCGGTCGCGACTTCGAGGATCTTCTCCGTCAACGGCAGCTCAATCAATGTCGTGTAGCGCATCTTCGCACGCACAGCAACGATATCGTTGGCGTGGTACTTGACGACGCGGGCGGACTGCTGACCATGAGCCACGGTTACAGCCAGTCCCAGAAGTAGGGAAACAAACGAGCTTGGATAGATTTTGGGAACCATCGTTCTCCTTCAAGCGAGTGGGTGGGGAAAGTCGTGGGCAAGCTGGAGTAGACCCTGTTCTGCTCCATACCTGGCGAAGTAATCGCGCTTGCGCACGTTATCGCGGGCGTTGTTGGTGGCCATCCAATAACTGAGTGCGTCCACTTCGAGCCGCAGCTTCTTAGCGGACTTTGGCTGTTTGAGCAGGAGGTCGCGTTTTGGAACCAACGACTCCAGTAACTCCAGCTCGGTGTCGTTCAACTGGAACGTATCGGCATACAGTCTGCGGTCGATGTTGGGGTTGGCGAGTAAGAGCTTCGTCAGACAGGACTCATGGACGAGGTGCAACATCTCGGAGCTGACCAACTCTGCGATCGACTGCGTCGCCAAGATCATCGCTGCGTTCTTCTTACGCCACGTCTTCTGGGCGCGGATGATCCACTCCCGGATGGTCGCATTCTTTAGAAACATCCAGGCCTCGTCGATGACAAACACCTTGAAGGTGGCCACGTTCTCCGTCCGCTCGATCTCGGACGATGTTCGATGGAGCACATAAAACAGCAGCGGCTCCAACAAATCGGGATCCTCACTCCAACCATCGAAGTTAAAAGTCTGAAAGCGTGAGAAGGTCAGCGTGTCGTCGATGTTGTCGAAGAGATGGCCAAACTGACCGGCCTCGGTCCATCGGTGCAGGTGCTCGCCGAGAGGTCCCAGGATGGAAGCGAAGTTTGTGAGTGTCCGCATCGGGGAACCCAGCTTGTATATCCGCTCGACCCCGGAGAAGAGTGCACGCTCGTCTTCCAGGGTCAGTGCATATCGGCCATTAGCCTCGATCAGCACCCGCATCAGCAGGCAAAGAAAGTTAAGGTTCTGATGCGTCGGTGGCAGGGTGAACGGGTTGATGCTGAAGCCCGGCGACTTCAGGCCAACATTCAGGTACGACCCGCTAAAAGCCCTCGTCAAAGATTCGTAGCTCGCACCCAGGTCGAAGATGAAGGTCAACGGCTGGTACTTCTGCATCGACTGCAGCAGGAACGAAGTCAAAAAGCTCTTGCCCGAACCAGTCGCACCAAGAATCAACGTATGGGCGACATCGCCGCTGTGTAGATTCAGGTAGTACGGTGTCGCATGCTGGGTCTCCAGCAGAGCCAGGTACTCAGCATCGAGATGCTGATTCCGGACGGCACCCGAGTCGACCGTGAAGAGAAACGAGAGATCGGCGTAGTTTGAGTTCAACGCCCATTGCTTGCGCAAATTGAAGTGCCGGTTGCCCGGTACCGTCGCGAAGAATGCATTGAGCAGGTTGTACCGCTCCTCATAGAGCAGACCGTCATGCGTCGTTAGCAGCTTCTGAAACTCTGCGACGGCATGTTCCACCTTCGTTCGATCGTCGTCATAAATCACGACGGTCAGCGTGAACTCGCCAAAGGATTTACCTTCCATGCCGATAGCACTCAGCGCCTGCCCCAGTTCGGCAACTGCTGCCTCCTTCGAGTCGTCCACGAGCTCATCCCGTGGACCGGAGTTCTTCTGGTCTTGAAGATTCGAGAGGAAGCTGGTCTTCGAGTTGTGATAATGACGGCGACGCTTGTTGATCTCCGTGCGTGCCTGCGCGTTATCGACCGGATGCCATTCGGTGACGACATGAAAGTTAGCCGCAACATCGAAGAGGCCACGCAACAGCAGCGGACGGGTCGTGCTGGGTAGCTCCTTGAGCGTCAGTACCCGGATGTACTTATCGTCGATCCGTAGGTAGCCGCGATGCGCTTCGAGTTCGGATCCGCATACCTGCCAATCGAGCTGCCGGTATCCGTGTAGCGTTGCCTCTTTGAACTTGGAGGGGCAGAGATTGATGAGACGCCGGAGTAACCGGAATGTCTCCTCTGCCCCTGACAGCTCGATCTGAGTGAGATCGCTGAGCTGTCCACTCAAACTCTGGACCTTCTGCGCCAGCAGGTTCCGATTGCGCTCGATCTGGTGGTAGAGCAGTGTCCTCTGCCGGTCGCCGGCAAAGAGTGCGCGCAACTCGCTCAAGCCACCTTTCATATCCTTCGGCATCTGCGAGAGGGCATGTACGAGCTGACTCTTTGCGTACGCCCCGTCGACCATCACCACCCAATACATCTGCATCGAGTAGAGTTGCTCGGATCGCGACGCCAGATGCGCCGCCCGCTGCTCTACCGTGGCCTGGATGAGTGGATTGTCGTAGTCCACGTGAGGAATCTCCGGGCGGTTGTGGCGGAAGAAGACCTGATACAGCCTGGTCTGATCGTCGAGCGTTCGGAAGGCTGCCTCCAGACGCTTCGTCCCATCGTCGCGCCCCGCATGGTCGAGGCTCTCATAGTCGATGCCTCGAATCTTCAGTACCGAGCCAAGATCGCCGGTTTTGGTCAGGAAGGCCTGTTCGTCCCAGAAGCCGTAGAGATTGATCTGTGCCATCAACGCCCCAGCCTCGCGCCAGTCCTTCGAGATGTCGTCAACGTTTTGCATCGTGCCCCACTATCCTTATCTCTGTTGGCTCCCACTGCATGGGGTCGTACCTTCGGCGAAACTTGCTCGAATTGAGCAGCACCCGCAAGATCTCGATGTCGTACTTGGTCGCTTTGCGCGATGCGAAATAGCTCACAACAAACAAACCGATGCCGCCGAGCAACGAGTGCATCAGGGTAAAGATCGCCGCGCCGGAGACCAGAGCGACGAAGAACAACCGCCGCTCCGCCCCCAGAATGGTCAGCGGGCGATTCATGGTCTTGAACGTTGGATTCGTCCTGCCGCCCGCTGCCTTCATGCGGATCACCTCCTCTCCACGACGGTTATGCGGGAAACAGCCAGGCCATGAAGTTCACAGCACCGATCGCCATGCCGATACCGAAGACAATTCCGGCCATGGCCTTCTTCGACTGGCCCTCGCCATAGGCGAACATCAGGCCGCCAATGACGATGGCGACCAGGGAGAGACCAGTGGCGATTGGCCCGGTAAAGGAGACCCGCAGAGCGTTTACGGCGTTCTCCCAGGGACTGGCACCCGCGACCTGTGCCTGAAGCGGAACCGCCGTGAGAGCGAGAACCAGTAATGTGAGTCGATGCAGTGGACGAACACGCGTCCACACTCGGAGAGACAGGTTAGATAGTTTGGCAGCCACGCGGACAGCCTCCTTCGCAACTTGGGATCGCAGCGTTGTCGCCTGCGTTGACCCGAAAGTAAGCCGGAGCAGCCCGGTCGAAGCAGAAAGTTTTTCCGAAGCACGGAAGAACTTTCCGCGCCGTCCAGCAGACTTTGGAGTAGAGGCCGGGGTGCTTCCGCGAAGCATTGTCAAGCCCGTCGGGTGGGTGGAACCGGGCCTGCCGCATGGGAGCGGCAGCACGTTACAGGGTGGGAAGACGGGCACAAAAAACGGAGCCTGCAGTGGCAGACTCCGCGAAAAAGATGATTTGAGTTATGCAGCTTTCGCTTTCTTCTGTGGCCTGGGTTGAGCTTTGGCCGCCAGTTTTTTCGCCGTCTGCGCCTTCTCTCTGTCGGCGAACTCATCCTTCACCTTCAGTGCGATGGCATCGGTGTCCACCTTGTAATACTGCGCTGCCTCTTTAAGCAGGTTTCCGGTTTGCGCCTGGGAACGGCTTGCACTGAGGAGGACCAACTCAACCAGCAGCCGTCCCAGCTCTCCCTCATCTGCCCTGCGAACGTAAGCACTGAGCAGCTTGGCAATCGCATCGCCTTCCTTCGCTTTCTTGATGCCTCGGTTGCGGGCAACGATCTCCAGCCGTTGCTCGTCCAGCATCGGCATCACACGCTCGACGACGAAGAGCAGATCGCGCTTCATCAACCGAACCGGAACAGCGGAGACGATAGCAGAGAGCACCCGCAACCCGGTTGCGTTGGCGAGTGCCTGCTCTCTGCGCTCCTGCTCCTGCCGCACCTTCTCCGCTCCATCCGACACTGCCTTCACCTTCTTCGGATGATGGATGGAACACGCCGGGTCGGCACAGATGCGACGGATTTCGCCCTTGTCGATGCCCTCCGTAATAATGGCCTCGGTCATCGACGAACACGTCTTATACTCCGGCCAGTTCTTCCGCTCCTTCTCTGTCGGCTTATGCTGTTTGATCTCCACATACTGATTGCGCGGCAGTACGGTAGTGCCCTCGTGCGGCTGACCGTAGGCGGTGGTGATCTGGATCAGCTTCGGCTTGGCTAGAAGCGTCTTCGCCACATGCTCGGAAACCTTGCTGTGGTAACAAGCGGGATCGGTACAGGAGTCAAGGGGTACCTCCGCAAAGAGCAACGTGTTGTGTCCTGTCCGCTTCGGACAATCGATACAGCTTCCCGCCACCGGGACAAGCTGCGCGTCTTTCGTATCGAAGGGCGCGAGCTTCAACACCAGCATCACATTCTGCTCAATCCACTGCTGGAGGTTGCGAACCGGAAGCAGGATGCGTTTACTCTTGCTCCCACCACCCCAGTCCTCACGGAAGCAGGCGGTGAGCGCGTTCTGCTGCTCGGTCTGCGGCAGCTTCGCCAGCAGAAGCGCATGGCCGACACCGATCTCGTCCCTGGAGAACGCATCGACAACGGCGGCTGCAAGCTCCGTCATTTTAAGGCGGGTGGCGACGTATCCCGGCGATTTGCCTGTCTTCGCCGCGATCTGCTCGATGCTGTACTTCGGCTCCTCCAGATTCAGCAGAGCGCGGAAGCCCTGCGCCTCTTCCAAAGGATGAACATCGCGTCTCTGGAGATTCTCGACGATGGAGTTTTCCAACGCCTGCGCATCCGTAAGGTTGACGATGCGGACGGGCACCGTCTCCGCCTCGGCCATCTGCGCCGCGCGATACCGTCGCGCTCCCGCAACGATCTCGAAGCTGCGCTCGTTCAAAGGCCGCACCAGCAAAGGCGAAAGAACGCCCTGGCTGCGGATACTGTCTGCCAGTTCCTTCAGTGCCGCATCGTCGAAGATGCGGCGTGGGTTGGTCTTCGACTCGGTCAACAATGCGAGTGGAAGGTTGCGGTATTCGGTGGGGGTAGTGTTCTGGATCGACATAATAGGTTTCTCCTTGGTCGTTGAACGTGCGTGGAGGGGGAGAGCGGACAGCGGCAAGCCGTCCGCCCATAGGTGGGGATTAGCTGGCGATGGCCATTTCGTCGGCTGGCTGCTGCTCCTCGATCTCTGGCTTCTCTTCTAAAGCCGCCAGAATGACACCAGAGGTCTTCTGGATGACCTCAAGACTCTCGGCCAGCAACGAAGCGTTGCCATGATAGAGGTGGATATAGTCAGCGGAAGCTGTTCCCATCTCCAGCCCCACAGCTTTTCCGACAACGAACGCGATGGACTCGGCTTCGGTCTCACGGACTACTTTGGTGGTCTGGGTGCGGCGCTCGGCCTTGTGCAACATCTCATGCGCCAGCTCATGCACCAGAGTCGAAAACTCCTCCGCCTTCGACTGTCCCGGTAGCAGCGCAATCCTCCCGCCGTAACTCATCCCCAATGCGGGTGCGATCCGTTCCGTGAAGACCAGCTCGATTCCCTGCTCCTCGATGAACAGAAGCAGCCGGTCGCGGTTGTCGCCGACAGCACCGCTCACCTCGCGCATGGCCGGAAGCTCCGCGCCGTCGGTCTGACTCACATCGAAGACGTAAGCCGAACGAAAGCCCACCAGCACCGGGCGATTCTGCTTGGTGATGTCCTTCTCTACCTCTTCTTTCGCCTTGCGCTTGATGCCGATGATCGGTGCCAGAATCCGTATCCCGCGCTCGCCCTTCTTCACTCTGCGGCCAAGCTGATTCCACGCATACAGTCCAGCCACCCGCGTAGCGTCCGGCTTCTGCCGGGCAATTTCGAGGATGTTCCCAAAGCTGTAGTTATGAAACCGGCTCATCGCGTTGAGGTAGGCCGTGAGGGCTTCACTGTGTCCCGCCTCAAGCTGCTCGATAAGGAAAGCCACATTCTCACGGATTGCCTTCTGCGTCGCGTTCTCACTGCGCGGCGCACCACTGCCGTTGCTGCTGCGGTTGTTGTTGCTTGGATATTCCATTGTTTGTTCCCCTGTCTGCCCTGTGGGCGTTTTTTGTTTCTCACAGCGCAGCGAGACAAAAAACGATCCACAGGCAGACAGGAAAGAACGAGAGCGGCGGGGGATGGGAGGTCGGAGCGGTGGGCGCGCCAAGTGACAAACACGCACTACCGTTTGGCACGCGGGCGGCGCTGGCCCGAACGGACTCAGAAAGGCCCGTGCAGCGCAGCCTCATGCGCTGGGCCGTCCACCCACGCCACTCGAAGTGGGGATAGCCGCGCGTCAGCGCTTGCCTCGCTTTAGCTTTGATATTCATTTTCAAAGGCTTACCGAATCCTCGGAAAACTCTTCCGAAGTGCGGAGAAGCTTTCCAATGGATTCATCCCTGCGATGGCTAGGCTTTTTCTACGAGGTCGCCAATGGATACCTTGCAAGCCCCCACGCCGCAGGAACCTTTCGTCGATGCCGAGCGAGCCGCTGCTTTTCTCGCAATGTCCCGCAAGACCCTATTGGCGTTATCGCGCCGGGGTCAGGTCCCCAGTCACCCAATCGGTTACGGTCCGCGCAAAATGTGGCGTTTCCGCCTCTCGGAACTCTCTCGATGGCTAGATCGGGAAGCGGTAAAATTAGACAGCCATCGGGGTCGGAATGAGAGGGATATCTCTTGAAACGACCACGGTATCAACACGGATTCTTCAGCCAGATCCGTCGCAAGAATGGACCAAACGTTTGGCTTTATCGATGGAGAGAAGTCGATCCGAAGGGTAAACCGCAAATGAGGTCTCTCGTCGTTGGCACAGTGAAAGAGTACAAGACCGAATCGGCTGCTTGGACAGCAGTCGAAGCATTGCGCCTCAACGTCAACCAAGAAGCTCTCCGTCCTGACGCAGTCGCACTCACGTTGAAACAGGCAGTGGAACACTACCGCACGATAGAACTTAACGTGGAGGACGAATCAGCGCGGAAGACCTTCAAAACGAAGCAGGTGTACGACAACAATCTCCACACTCATATCGAGCCACGCTGGGGTGAGTACCGGCTACGGGACATTACCGCAGTGGCGGTAGAGCGATGGCTGGAGAAATTGCCGTTGGCGGGCAGTTCCAAGGCCAAGCTGAAATATGTCATGAGCGACGTCTATCAGCACGCCATCCGTTACGGCTGGCTGCGGAATGACGAGAACCCGTTGCTTGCCGTTCGGCAGAGCGCCAAGCGCGAACAGGTTCCCGAAACCTTGGAAGCTCACGAGTTTCGGGCGCTCATACTCAAGTTGCCACAGAAAGTCCGCACCATGGGAATCATCTGTGCAACAACGGGCCTCCGTATCAGCGAGGTGCTGGCTCTGCAATGGTCGGACATCGACTGGAAGAAGCTGGAGATGAAGGTCAGCCGCTCGGTGGTATACGCACGCGTGGGCAAATGCAAGACCGAGGTCTCCCGCCAGCCGGTTCCCCTCGACAGCCTAACCGCGGAGGAACTGTCAAAATGGCGTGAGATTTGCGTCTACGGCCAGCCCTCTGACTGGATCTTTGCCAGCGAGTGGACCGACGGAAAGATGCCTCCCTGGGCTAATACCCTGCTGACTCGTTTTATCCGGCCAGCGGCCAAGGAAGCGAGGATCGCAAAACGTATTGGCTGGCACACCTTCCGCCATACCTATTCCACTCTGCTGAAGGTAAAGGGAGAGGATGTGAAGGTGGTCCAGGAGCTAATGCGCCATGCGAACTTCCAGACGACGATGAATGTCTACACGAGGGCGATTACAGCGGCGAAGCGCGATGCGCAGAGCCGGGTCGTGGACGTTCTCATGAGCCGTCCAGATGCGGGGAAAGTCAGGAGGAAAAAGGTCGCCGCATAGAACCAACGTACTTTCAACGTATCGCGTTTTCGCCAGTTTTTATCTAAGTTATTGATTTTTATGGTGGGCACAGCAGGATTCGAACCTACGACTTCCACCGTGTGAAGGTGGCACTCTACCGCTGAGTTATGCGCCCATGTACTTGTGCGGCTCGCAGCAGTGGCTCATGCGCCACCGGCAAATCCGTTTCACTAGAATAGCATCTGTCAGTGTCTATATCCAGCACACAACGGGAGATACGTACACGTACCAATCCCACCTACTTCAGTTGATACAGAACTCCCCGAAAACTCCCCAACCAAGCTTACAATTCTCTTGAAGCATGCCATTCCGATCCCACCATCCCGCCCCCCAGCAAGACTCACCCTTCGATCCAGAAGGCGACCCACAGATTTCGTCAGAATTTGGCGCACCAGCGCAACCCGGAGACGAAGATGGGGTTATAGATGGCATGGGCACTTTGGCCATCAACCCGTTGCTGCTTGAAAACCTCCAGACTGTAGAGAATCAGGCCATGTCTGGTGACTTCGCGCAGATGGATGACGCAGCCATCATGTTGGAGTTACGCGCTGGCAACATGGCCAGCTTCGACTTCCTCATCCAGAAATATCGTAAGCCCATCATCCACTTCATGTATCGCATGGTCCGCAACCAGGCCGTGGCCGAGGAGCTTGCCCAGGAGGTCTTCCTCCGCGTCTACCGCTCCCGCGAAACCTATCGCGCCGAGGCCCGTTTCAGCACCTGGCTCTACCGCATCGCCACCAACCTCGGGGTCAATTATGCCCGCGATAACCGCCACGAGCGCAACGCTTCCACCGTCTATCTCGACGAGACCGACTCCGAAACTGGAACCACCCCGGACGTAGCCGACTCCACACCCGGCGCCGAAGCCAATCTTCTCCGCCGCGAACGACTCAACGCCATCCGCGAGCACGTCATGGCCCTACCAGAGCGCCAGCGCATGGCGGTCCTCATGCACAAGTACGAAGGCATGGACTACCGCCAAATTGGAGATGTTCTCAAGCTGAGTGAGTCAGCAACTAAATCACTGCTCTTCCGCGCCTACCAGACCCTGCGCGAAAAGCTCAAACCATTTATTTGAAGCTGGTCTGGAGTACCATTTTGCACCCCGAACCAGTCCAAAGTACGGTATGCAAACGCAAACAGATGACGTACCGGTAACACCGTAAGGAAGGAGTCACCATGAACTGCAAAGACTGCCAAAGTTCTCTTCCAGATCTGCTGCTCGACCCCAAAGCTCGCACGAACGCCAAGGCCCGTCTTCATTTGGAGTCCTGCCCCGCCTGTGCTGCAGAGCTTCAGTCGCTTCAGGCTACCTTTGATCTCCTCGATACATGGCAGGCTCCTGAGCCCTCCCACTACTTCGACCAAAAACTCGCGGTACGCATCCGCGAGGCACAGCAGCAATCCCCTGCAGGCTGGTTTGAGCGCCTCATCATCAGTCTGCGCCTCAACACTGGCCGTCAGTTCCGGCCTGCCATGGCTGCTGCTTTGGCTCTCGTGTTGGTCGTCGGCGGAGGAACCCTGGCCGACCTCAACGGATTCCCCAACAACACCCAGCACGATCAAGCCTCAGCCACCATCAATGACCTGCAGATCCTCGACAAGAACGACCAAACCCTGCAGACCATGGATCAGTTGCTTCAGGACGATTCTCCCAGCGACACCAACACAACCACCACAGGAACTCCCGCCAGTTAGCACCAGATTTTTCCTCAATTTTCTGACGCTAAAGGAGATATCCCGCAGTAATCTATACAAAACGACCTAGCCAATCGCTCACCAAGCGGCTTTCGTTGACCACAAATCGATGACCTACTTCTCTCCAACTCGGCGAATCACCTACCTGCTGGCGACTGCTTTGCTTGGCACCCTTCCGCTGTCGCTCATGGCAGCACAACCCTCTGCCTCAAAAC
>DAICZO010000293.1 GCA_027311125.1 Acidobacteriaceae bacterium | reverse complement strand
GTTCTACGGAATCGCCATCGGCTTCACGGTATTGGTCGGCGCATTCGCCGTCGGCGGAGTTGCCAGTGCTGCCTTCAACCCAGCGGTCGCCATCGGTATCTCCAACATGGGCCTCGTCGCCTGGAGCAGGCTCTGGATCTATCTGCTCGCCAACTTCTCCGGAGGAGCAATAGCAGCACTCGCCTTCAAACTCCTCTGTCCCGATGACAAGTAACTAAGTAGCCAAATAGCCAAGTAGCCCAAATGCAAAACCCGCCAGCGCATCCAAGCACCGGCGGGTTCACAGTCCATCCATCACAACTCCAGTCAAACCCTTCCAGTAACTGTAGCTGGAAGAAGTAGGTCCCTACTTCTTCGTCACCACCAGCACCTTGAAGCTCCCCGCAACGATCGATGGCCGTGGCCGTGGGTTCTCAGCCGTAGCCGCTGGCCTCGGTCCAAACTCCGCCGCCACCACATACGCCTTACCCGTTTCATCGTCGAACGCCATCGTCCGCCCAGACTTCTGTGTCGTCACCGTCTGAACCACGTTGTACGCATCGCCCTTCGCATTCACAATCGTCAGCGTCCCGTCGCCGTTCGAGCTGAACACCAACTGGTCCTTGGCGTCATACGTCACCGCATCCGGTCCATCGCCAATCGCCACCAGCTTCAGCACCTTGCCCGTAGCCGAATCCGTCACCGCCATCACCTTGCCGTCGCACACCGAGTACAGCCGATCATGCGTCGTATCCAGCGCCAAACCGCTCGGCGACTCGCAGCCCTTCAGCGGCCACTCCGCCGTCTGCTTCAGCGTCTTCGCATCCAGCCGCGCAATTGAGTTCTTCGTCTCGATATTCACAAACACCGTCCCCGTGCCATCCGCCTGCGGAAACTCCGGCTTGCCCGACAACTTGATCGTCGCCACCACCTTCTGCGTCGCGGTATCAATCACCGTCGCATCCTGGCTACGTCCGTTGAACGCCCACACCGTCTTCGTCGCCGGCTCAAACAGCAGCCCATCCGGATTCGTCCCAGCCGCAATCGAGCCCACCTTTGCATAGGTCTTCCGGTCGAACACCACCACTTCATTCGCGCCACCATCGCTGATGTATCCCAGCTTGCCATCCGTATCCAAAGCCACGCCATGCGTGCCCTTCAACCCGGTAATCGCACCCACCGACTTGCCCGTGTTCAGGTCCAAAACCTCAACGCGGGGTCCATGCGTCACATACAGCACGTGCATACTCGGATCGGCCAGCAAATAGTCCCAGCCGCCTTCGCCGCCAATCGTCCACTTGTCGGTCACAGCATACGGTCCACTCGCCGCAGCCTGCGCCGCCACACTCGAGATCATCGGCAGCATCACACACGCCACCACGGGAAGAAAACGGACTACTTGCTTCAAACGCATATCGCACTACTCCTTCATTGGAATGACTCTTCACCCACCATAACGCCCCAACCTGAGCTTTTGCTTAAGAATCCGACAACACGGCTAATATTCAAGTTAGAACAGCTCAGCCACGTCGCTCGATCTAGATAGACATGCAGTCACTTCTGCTCAATATGTTGACCAGCAGAACGGGAAGCAAGGGTTACTCACCATGAGAGTGAGGGCTTTTGTCTTGACCTTCGCTAGCTCAACCCGAACGGATCATACATAACAATTCCGACTTTTTTGCAGCGCATCGGAAATGACTACATGCTTTCCAAGGCTGCCCCAATGCCGAGAAAGCGAATGTAGCCCAATCAGTGCAACGTGCTAACCCTTCGCTCAAAATCACTTAGGTCCGCGACAAGGACCAGTGGTAGGACAAACTTCACAATACTGGAATGCACAATTGTAAACATCAGTACAAACTGTATTAGTGCAGGATTGTGAGTTTGGCGAGTTTGTACATGTGACAGGATTAATCGTTGCAGCACATTGGGTGCGGATGTAAAAGGACGCACTACTTATATTCTTTGATATTGCGGATGTTCCTGCGTGCAACGTCGCTTGATAAGGTGAAAATTCTAGATTCATGGAACGATGCTCAGGGGAGCAGTCAACCTGCTGAGATTTGAGCTGTCCGCCTGCGCAAGCTAGGTCTCCCTCTTTCTCCATCAGATTCGTATCGTAGACATCGCCGTCTAGTTTCCGATCCCATGTTCCGCCATCAGTGAACTGCACGTGAACAATAGCGAACTGCACGTGCACTGCCGCTGCACCGTGAATCTTGCCAAAATTCAGAATCGGGCCTAAATCCCGACCTCGAGGGTGCGCTGTGTACTCATCTGTAGGGGCTAGTTCGGGCATTTCGTTGATCTCTATCTCAACGTTCCCGACAGATGCTTCTCGGCCACAAGTCTTACTGATAACAGGAATCGAGCCTGTGATAAAAGAAGCGATGCTTCGATTGGAAACATTGAGCACTTTAACTTCCGAGAACAGTATGGAGGTAGTCTGGGTCATGGAAGCAATTTTTAGTGGGGAGTCAGCTGTATTCACAATCGTCGCTCCCACGACAGCATTATCCGGGGTTTGACACTGAGACAGGAGCGCAGTACCTAAGACGGAAAGTACAACACCGTAGCGTAAACTAAGCATTTTGACCTCTCCTACCTTACGATGAGCTCAATATAGCACCCAACAATGGCAGCACATCGGAATACTTTGTGTTCGATCCTGATTTTGTGCCCAGGGGTTAGTAAGTCACTATCTCCGAACTCCTGTTTGGTCTAGTTGGATAATCATACCCAGCCTCACCAAAACCGCCTCCAATAATAGTGCCTCTCGAAAAATCAAGTCCAGACCTAAACCTCCTGTTTCGAAGACTTTGACACATTTTTCCGGGGTGGGGGTCTACCCTCCCGTTATACTCATCAGGCAACAGGAGAGCCCACCATGAACCATCGCATCGTCGGCACCACCATGCCCGTCCTCGAGTTCGCCCTCGACCACAACGACGCCATCATCTCCGAGGCTGGAGAACTTTCCTGGATGTCCGCCTCCATCCAGATGACCACCCACACCCAGCACGCCGGCGGCGGTGGCTTCTTCGGAGCCATCAAGCGTGTCGCCGGTGGCGGAACCCTCTTCATGACCGAGTACCGCGCCTACGGTGCTCCCGGCGAAGTCGCCTTCGCCACCCGCGTCCCCGGCCAGATCCTCCCCGTCCCCGTCGGCAACGGCTACGAATATCTCATCCATCGCCACGGCTTCCTCTGCGCCACCGCCGGCATCGAACTCGGCGTAGGCTTCCAGCAATCCCTCGGTGCTGGCATCTTCGGCGGCGACGGCTTCCTCCTCCAAAAGGTCTCCGGGCAGGGAACCGCATGGCTCGAACTCTCCGGCGAAGTCGTCATCAAAGACCTCGCCCCCGGCGAAACCCTCCGCGTGCATCCCGGCCACGTCGGCGCCTTCCAGTCCAGCGTCGGCTTCCAGATCACCCGCGTCCCCGGCATCCGCAACATGATCTTCGGTGGCGACGGCATCTTCCTCGCCGCCCTCACTGGCCCCGGACGCGTCTGGCTCCAGACCCTCCCCATCGCCCGTCTCGCCCATCAACTCCAGGAGTACATGCCCCAGGCCCGCGCCGAACAGGCCACCGAAGGCGGTGTCGTCGGTGGCATCGTAGGCTCCATCCTCAAAGGCATGTAGCCCTTCCAGTAGCCCCATCAACAATCACCCCTCGGATGTGAGTCCCAGCGAAGGCCAGCACCCTCCCCGCTTGCCACTCGTCTAAACTCACACCGAGGGCCTCCATGAACACTGCCACCACCACCATCCCAGTCGACATCCGCCCCGGCAAATCCAGCGCCTACCCTCCTGGCCCACCCTTCCTGCCCCGCCTCCTCTCCGGACGCCTCTTC
>DAICZO010000290.1 GCA_027311125.1 Acidobacteriaceae bacterium | reverse complement strand
TTCTCCGTTCCGGTCGCGGCTGCCCAGGGCTCAAACATCCGCACGACCTCCGCCCGCTCTGTGGGCAGAAACTCTTTGCTGGCCGTCGCCAGATAGCGCAGACAGTTATACCGGCTCGCCTCGTCAATCCACTGTGTATCCTGCATGCCGCCGCGCTCAGCTGCCCGTGGCATCACCGTTGCAAAGATGCGTTGCTGGTCGCGCACCCACATTCCCAGGCGATCGCGGAATTTGTTGCCATCATGACCTACCCGATAGCCGCTGATCAGATCGTGCTCGTACACAAACGGCCCAAACGGAGCTACTTGCAGAAATAATGCCCAATCCACCAGAGACTCCAGCGTCTCCAGAATCGGCCCGGAGTCTACATAAGCGTCTCGGCGCAGTGCAAAGGCGGCACCGCTCACCTTGGGGCCGTAGCTCTGCGACGTAAGATTCGCAGGAAAGCTCTGCACCTTCGGCACACTCAACAGATAGTTCTTTTCGAACGATTGACCGTGTTGATCAAGAAAATCCCAGCCAGACCGCACCAGCACGGCATCGTCCCTTCGAGCCGCACCACGCATCAGCACCTCAGCAAAGTGCGGATAGACCACGTCATCGCTGCTGCACAACGTGATCCAGTCGCCGCTCTGGCTGGCCAGGGTGAAGTGGTACTGGCCCGCAAGGTTTACGCCCGGCGGAGGCTGCAGACTCTTGACTCTGCCTGCATACTTCTTGAGCACCTGCTGGGTATTGTCCGTGCTGTAGTGGTCGGAGACAAGAATCTCATCGAACGGCCGCGTCTGCTTCAGCAGCGACTCCAGCGTCTCTTCCAGATACTCCGCCTGGTTGAACGTGGGGATGCCAACGGAAAGCGTCAACGGCTTGCTCATGCTCTAAAGTTTAGCAAGCAGCGCCGGTGCGCCTGCCTGCAATGCGGGTCAAGGCACAATAATTTCCCGCGTAAGCCCAGCACTTGCTAGCGCAGACGCAGCAATTTATCGATGCGCAGTTTTTCCGTCATCAACGTGGTGAGCATGGCCTGATCGCCACGGCGGTCCGCCTCCGCAATCTGCGCGCGGATCTCGCGCTGTCGCCGCTCCAGTTGCCGGCCCTCCAGCGTATGCAGCGCGTTCTCCACCTGCTGGCTCATGGAGAGGGTATTGCTATCGCGCGGATCGGTCTCACCCGCCTCGGCTGCCTGCTGCAGCGTTCTGGCCAGCAAGGCTCGACTCGGCTGGTCCGGCGCAGCGTCCAGCGGGTTTGCAGGCACCGGAGCGTGGGCCAGCGACTCCAGCAGAGCCGCCGCCGGCAACCCGTCGTACCACTCTGGATGCTCCACCAGTCGCTCCGCTGCCAGCGTGCGTGCGGCATCATGCTCCGGCAGCACCAGCGCACGCAGCAGCACCCGCTCGGACTCGCTGGCAGGCTCTTCCCGGTGCGCCTTCACGCTCTCCATCCGCTGTGCCGCGGCTTGCTTCAACTCCTGCCGCATCACCGCCGAGTCGATGCTTAGCTTCTGCGCGGCATCGGCCGCAAACTCGTCACGCTGAATGCGGTTCGGCATGCGCCGGATGTGCGGCAGCAGAAAGTTCATCGCCTTCACCTTGGCCTCTGCAGTGCGGCCCGGAAACAGTTGTCGCGCCCGGTCAATCAGGTAGTCGGAGTGCCGCTTGGCACCGCGCAGCGCAGCCATGTAGGCCTGCACACCCTGCTCGCGCACATAGCGATCCGGATCGAGTCCACCCTCCAGCGCCACCACCTTCACGTTAAAGTCCTCTTCCGTCAGCAGTGCAATCGACTTCTCGGCAGCATTCGCTCCCGCCGTATCGGGGTCAAAGTTGACCAGAATCTGCTTGGTAAATCGACTTAGCAGTCGCACCTGCATCTCCGTAAACGCCGTACCCGAGGTCGCCAATACATTCTTAATGCCCGCCATATACACCGAGATGCAGTCCATCTGGCCTTCCACCAGCAGCACAAAATCGTTGGCGCGAATGTCGCTCTTGGCCTTATCCAGGTTGAACAACACCTGCCCCTTGGAGTAGAGCGCAGTCTCCGGCGAGTTCATATACTTCGGTCCGGACTTCTCGTCCGAGTCCAGTGCCCGCGCCGTGAACGCAATCGTCTTGCCCTGCTCGTTCGCAATCGGAAAGGTGATGCGCTTGCGAAACCGCGCATACATCTGCCCCTGGCTGCCATCGGGCTGCTCCTTCGCGCTGAACAGCCCGCTGGCGCGCATGACCTCTTCGCTGAAGTGGGCCTTCAGGCGATCGCGCATATCGTTGAAGTCATCCGGCGCATAGCCGATGCGGAAGGTCGCAATCGTCTCCGACGTAACGCCTCTGCCGGTCAGATACTCCCGCGCCCGTGCCGCGCCGGGCGACTTCAACTGCGCCTCAAAGTACTGCGTCGCCGCCTCGTGGATATCGATCAACTGCCGCCGCAGACCTGCCTCACGGGCCTCTTCCGGCGAGTTGAACTCCCGCTTGGGCAGGGCGATACCGCATTTGCCTGCAACCGCACGAACCGCCTCCGGAAAGCTGATGTTCTCCAGCTTCATCACAAAGGTGAAGACATCGCCTTTCTCGTGGCAGCCAAAACAGTAAAAGTAGCCATGCGTAGCATTCACACTGAACGAGCCGGTCTTCTCCTTGTGGAACGGACACAGGCCCGTATAGTTCTGCGCGCCGGTCTTGCGCAGCTTCAGGTAGTCGCCAATCACTTTGACGATGTCAGCCTGCTGCTTCACGGTTTGAGCAAAGTTGTCGGACATATCCCCTGCGCGGTGATGCAATCAAAACCTGCATGATGTACCGCTGAATATCGAGTGTAGAACGTGGCGCCAATGATATAGTCCGCGTATGAAAAAGTGTTTTGGGGCTATTCTCGGCGCGTCTGTGATGACGGCGTCACTGGCGTTTGCGCAAACCGTCGACCACGCACAACCAGTAGCAGACCGCACGCAACTGCTGCTACAGCAGCTTGCCGACGCACCTGGCCCCCCGGGCGCGGAAGAGCCCGTTCGCGCCATCATGGTCCAGCAGATGAAGCCGCTCGCAACCGAGGCCATTCGCTACGACGGCATTGGCTCGGTCATCGCCCAGCAGGGCAACAGCGGCCCGCGCATCATGATCGACGCCCACATGGACGAGCTAGGCGGCATGGTCCGGCGCATCACCCCTAACGGCTTTCTCACCATGCAGATGCTGGGCGGCTGGCTCGATCAGGCCCTGGTCGATCAGCGCTGGATCATCGTTGGCTCCAAGGGTCCGGTCCACGCCGTCACCGGTATCCGCGACATCCACATCGTGTCGCCCGACGAGCGTACCAAGGTCTTCCCGCGCGAACAGCTCTATCTCGACATCGGCGCGAAGGATGCCAAGGAAGCTGCCGCCATGGGCGTCGAACCTGGCGACCCGGTCGTGCCCGATGCGCCATTCACCGTGCTGAACGGCACGAAGAACTACCTGGGCAAAGGCTGGGACGACCGCATCGGCTGTGCGGTGTTGATTGAAGCGATGCGCCGCACCGCCAGCCTGCCCAATGCCAATCAACTGTTCTACGTGGCCAC
>DAICZO010000284.1 GCA_027311125.1 Acidobacteriaceae bacterium | reverse complement strand
TTGCCGACCAGGCCATCTGCCACCGCAACGTCACCCTCGATGGCCTCGACGGAACCATCGACGCCGTCTTCATCTCCACCCGCCTCCTCAGCGACCGCTTCGCCCTCGCCTTCGAGTTCTTCATCAACGTCGGCCACGCCTTCGTCGACACCATCGGCGTCCCCGCCAGCTTCACCGAGCTCGTCTGGAACCAGGCCCTCAGCGACGTCCGCGGAGAAACCAGCCAGGACGCCTTCGAAAGCCGCAACCTCGCCCTCGCTCCCGGCAAATCCGACGGCAAGCAGCGCATCGACGAGAAAGCCAAATCCAGCTTCATCGAGTCCGCCTTCTCCGACGCCCTCGCCATCTACCAGCTCTCCCTCGCCGTCGACTTCGACTACTCCGAACTCCGCGAGCGCGAATACCCCCTCCTCGCACCCCAGCCACTCGCCGAACGCCTCCGCCTCGTCGCCCGCCTCTTCCCACCCAACCCCGGCTACGAGTTCGCCATCCGCTACCGCCGCCGAGCCTGACCACCAACCCCAGCCGCACGAATCCCTTTTCTTCCCATACGCATCCAAACTATCAGCGAGCGGCCCCCGCGATCACCGCTCACCGGAGGCGCACATGCCCGTCATCAGAACCTGTAAACACTGTCAGCAGAAGAACCGCGTCAACGCCGACCACCTCGCCGATACCGGCCGCTGCGGTGCCTGCAAAAATCCCCTCCCACCGCTCAACGAGCCACTCCCCGTCGACCTCGCTCTCTTCGACGACATCGTCCGCAACGCCCGCGTCCCCGTCCTCGTCGACTTCTGGGCCGAGTGGTGTGGCCCCTGCCGCGCCGCCGCCCCCGAGGTCGCCCGCACCGCCACCGACATGGCCGGTCAAGCCCTCGTTCTCAAGGTCGATACCGAGCGCAACCCCCAACTGGCCGCGCGCTACAACGTCCGCGGTATCCCCAACTTCGCCGTCTTCGCCGCAGGCCGCCTCGTCCAGCAGCAAGCCGGACTCGTCAGTCACGACGTCATGGAAAACTGGCTCCGCGCTGCCATCACCACCGCAGCCTGAGCCGTACAGCAGCTTCCGCACAGCCTGATTCAGGCGGCCTCAACTACGCCGCCTGCATCAAGCAAGCACGCCAAACCATCTACCGCATCCCGTGTACCGTATGGCCGAAGGAGCCCATCAGCCCAAACGTCTGCAGCAGCCACACCACCACCGCAATCAACACCACCACCCGAATAATCTGCTTGATCGTTCCATCCATCGGTATCATCCCGATCAGATACAACACCAGGCCAACCACCACCAGCGCCACAATAATACTGATCAATCCAGACGTAAGCATAATGCCTCTTCTAACATCCTGAGCTACTCCCAGTAGGATGCAGAAATCACCCACCCCGCCTGAAACAAGTTGCGACACCACCCCGCGCCACTTGCTTCAGGCCAAGGCTCTCGCCTACTTCTCCATCTTCGGCAGCTCCATCAACAATCCTCCGTTGCCAGTCTGCACCGTGGGCAACTGCCCATTCCAGCGATCAATCAATGCCTTCTGATTCTCGATCTTTCTCAGCTCCAGCAGTTGCGGCGTCAACGACGTCTGCCGAATCTTATTCGCCTCCGCCTCACCGTTCGCTCGTGTCACCGCAGCCTTGGCCTCGCCCTCGGCCTCGGCAACTGTCTTTGCCGCCTCCGCTTGGGTCTTGGCCAGCTCATTGCGCGCACGCTCTGCATCTTGGATCGCTTGTGCCTTCGACGTGATCGCCGCAGCAATCACTGCCGGTACACGCGGAGCACCAATAAACCCGAACTGCTGGATTCCCACCCCCACCGGCTCCATCTTCTGCTGGATCAGCGCCTGCACCTTCGATAGAAACTCCGCCTTCTGCTCTCCGTAAATCTGCTCCACGCTATACGTCGAAGCAACCTCATTCAGAGAGTTACGCACCACATCTCGCAAAATTCCATGCGTGAACATATCCAGATCGCTCACCCGGTACTTCACATAGAAATCCGGTACCCGACGCGGCTCAATCGCATAACTCAACGAAACGTCAGAGTAGATCTCCATTCCCTCTTTCGAGTTGAAGCTCATCTCCTCATTCTGTGCACGACCTTCATTCAGGTCGCGCGTCCACTTCACCGTCTGGACAAACGTTGGGAACTCGATAATCTGGCTCCGCAGCGGACTGTAAAACACCCAGCCAGTTCTGATCGGTATCTCCGAGGGCCCACGCTGCGACCCGCTCAGCACCACCTCCACCCCAACGTACCCAGCCCCAATCCTCGTAATCGCTGCAACATAATTGAAGAAGATCAGCAGCAGGATCAGCCCTCCTACAGCCATCCCCGCCAGCTTCAACAGCTTCACCATGTGCTGTGTCTGTGCATCCTCATTCCGGCCATTGCCGGGGTTCATCACTTCGCCAAACAGGGTCATCTCATTCTCCAGATACGACGAAATACCACCACTCCACCCACTGCGATCGACAGCAGCAGGCACACGCCCCCCAGAACCGCTCGATCACTCGGCAAATTGAGTAGGTGGAACGCCGTCACCATCACTTCGAAGAGAAGCAGCGTGAACAGCAGAGAAAACAACCATTTCCAGTAAAGCATTCAGGTCCCTGGCCACTCTTCCCGGCCCAACAACCATACATACTGCTACAAAATCAATCCTAGCTCAGACTGCGTAAAGATTCCGTAAAGCTCCGAGACTCGGCACTCGAAGCCACAATCCGGTTCCGACCACTCGTCTTGGCCTCATACAGCGCCCGGTCACATCGGGCAAATAAGGTAGCCAGCGTATCCTTCTCCCCCTGGTACGTCGTCACCCCCACGCTCACCGTCAGCCGCAACTCGTCGCTCAACCCACTCTTCGAAATCCGCAGACTCGACAGCGAAAGCAACTCAACACACGTGCGCAAACGCTGCGCCACCTGCTGTGCCGCTTCCCTGTCCGCATTCGGCAGCAGCGCCACAAACTCTTCCCCACCCCAGCGCCCCAGCATATCGATCGTCCGAAGATTATGTTGCAGCCTCGAGGCCACCAGACACAGCGCCGCGTCCCCCGTCGCATGACCATATCGATCATTAATCTGCTTGAAGTAATCCAGATCCATCAGGATCAAGCTGAACTTCTCCCCCGTCCGCGCACTCCGCTGTAGCTCCCGTTCGCACCACATCTCAAAACAGCGCCGGTTCGCAACCTTCGTCAACGGATCGGTATTCGCCAGCTTCTCCAGCGTCAGCCGTATCTGCGCACTCGTCATCCAGAACACCCCGAACCCCAGGCCCAGGCTCGTCCCTAGATAAACAATCGCAGTCGGGACCTCCAGCGGGTTCGGCAGCGTATAGTCCAACGGGATACCAACCCTCATCACCACCGCCGTCCGAAACACACTGTAGGCGGCAAACGCCAGCAGCAGCAGCATGCAAAATCGTGCCGGCGCCACCATCCCGCCTCGCCCTTTGTCCCACAGCAGGAACGCGGTCTGCAACGCCTGCACCGCCACCAGCACGCCCATCAGGATCAAGCTGTAATTCCACGCGTACTCCAGCCGTACCAACACCACGTACGCTAGCACCTGAACCACCAGCAAACCCAGCCCCAGTCGCGGTAACAACACACGACTCTCCATCAATTCCAGAAAACACACATGCAGCAACACAAACGCCAGCAGAAACAGGCTCTGCGTAAACATCAGCAGATAGATACCACCAAAATTGCTTCGTAACGACAGTATCCCCGCACCCAGGGCACCTACCGCATACGCAGCACCCAGCCACCACAATCCCCGGAAAAAAGGATTGCTCAGCCGCACCACCAACAAACCAAAAAAGCCTCCACACAGCAGGATCGCACCCACGGTTAGGACTACATGCGTCTCCATCCAGCTCCTTTTACAGTCAACAACGCCCCGGCACGTCCACCTCGGTAGCGGCTCCTACCGACGGCATTCAACGCCGAAGCTTTTCGCATTCAGCTTAAATCTTAAAACACGTGAAATTAGCAGAAGAGCCAAACATGTCGGGTAACAGACATAGAACTGCGGCCTTTTCATGCCACGGGTTTAAAAACAAAATTCACTTCATCTCAGCAACAAACGTTCCCTGCCGTCGTACTCTACCGACGAACTCTAAGGAACTCGCGTCACGCCTTCAACCCGTTATCACGCCCATCGCAAAGATCGCGCACACCAGTGCCAGCGCGTCCTCCGCCACCGCAACATACCAGTCCTTGCACTCCAGCAGCTCCACCAACTCCCGCCGCACCAGGTAACCGCCAAACGCCCCCATCGCTGCGCCAATCACTGCCAGAATCACACCTTCCGTTCCTGACCCTCGCAGACCCGCCGCCACAATCGCTCCCACCAGACCGGCAAAGATCAGCCGCGCCATCAACGGTCCCGGCGACGTCCGGTCCGGAGTCTTCGGTAGCTTGTCCCCCACCAGCTCACCCGCGGCCAACAGCGTAAACACAATCACCGACACCGGATGCGCCGTCCAGAACGCCCACGTCCCCCGCACCGGCAGATGATGCAGATAGGCAAACCAGCACAACACCGCCATCGGCAACATCGTCCGTAACCCCGTCACCATACCCAGAAGCGGAATCGCAACCAGCCAGCTCAACACCACAATCGTCATTGCGTCCTCTTTGTCCTGCGCCTGCTTCCACCCGCTGCGCTCACCGGCTGCCCGGTCGAACCACAGCACCAGCAGAACCAGGATTAGCCAGAAACCGGGGCCCCACAGCAGCATCGCCAAACTTCCATGCCGTAAGGTACGCCAGTTCCAGAATCTTTGCCATCTTCACATAATTAATCTTATCGGCAGTGTCCGTAGTGTGATGATAGTCCGGATGAAAGCCAGTAAAGAACCAGAACGCCGGAACATCATGCAACACAAAAGGAAATTGGTCGCTGCGAAAGAAGACATTCAGCGCTGACTCATGATCGAACCGGTCATCCAGCACCAGCCCCACATGCTCGTTCTCCGCCTTCACCACCCGCGCATAGTCCGGGCTATACAAACCCCCAATCAAATTCAGGCGATTCGTCGTGTCCGCAGGTATCTCAATCAACCCATCCGTCTGCGGACTGGCCTGCTCGTTCCGCCCGATCATGTCGAAATTAATCATCGCCCGCGTGGTCGCCAGCGGACGTAACGGATGCGCCGCCATATAGAACGATCCCAGCAAGCCGCGCTCTTCACTCGCAAACACCACAAACAGAATCGACCGCTTCGGACGCGGCCCATTCGCCGCGAACGCATGCGCCAGCTCCACCACCCCCACCGTGCCGGAACCGTTGTCATCCGCCCCATGCCAGATCTCCGCCCCACTCTGACCATCATGGTCATGATGAGCCGAGATCAGAATCGTCTCCGCAGCCAGCCGCGGATCGCTCCCCCGCAACAGACCAGCCACGTTGTACGTCGTCCCCGTAACCCGCGACTTGTTCTTCATGTGGATGGCTACCGTCGTCTCCGGCAGCTCCCGCGACTGGATCGTCAGATCCTTATCGATCCCCGCCTGCAACTCCGAGCCACTCTTGCCCGCCGTCGCCAGCAGCTCCGCCGCCACCTCGTCCTGAATCAGCACCGCCGGTATGTGCAGCTCGTCATCCGCAATCTGCTGCAGCGGTAGAGGCACCGCCCGCGTAATGCTCCCGCCAATCTTCGCCGCTCGCTCCGCATTGGTAAGATGCTTCCGGTTCGGCTCCGCCACCACCAGCAACGCCACTGCTCCGTGCGCCTGCGCATTCAGCAGCTTCACCCGCGTCGTGGCATAGCGCGTGTTGCCCGTGCCGTTGAAGATCGACGTCGCATCCGTCTCCTGCGGCTCATGGTCGAACACCAGCACCACCTTGCCTCGCGCATCGATCCCCCGGTAGTCGTCGTACCCTAG
>DAICZO010000143.1 GCA_027311125.1 Acidobacteriaceae bacterium | reverse complement strand
TCTAACTCGAAGTGGAGGATAGGGGAGGTGTTAGAGGCGAGGGTGACGGACTGTTGAAGGGTGCGGAAGCCGGGGTGGCTGACGGTAACGGTGTAGTCGCCAAGGGGGATGGCAGGAAGATCGAAGTTGCCATCCTGACTGGTGCGGGTGGAGATTGCGAAGTCGGAGTTTGCCGCCTGAACGGTGATGCTGGCTCCGACGACTGGACGATGGTGGGGGTCGTGAACGATGCCTTGCAGTCGTCCGAAGATGCTGGCGAGGAGTGCGGTGCTGGGGAGTAGAAAGAGTAAAGCGAGACCAAGTACAAAGCGGCGCATGAGCGTGGAACTCCGGAGTGTGCGGCTGTCCTTTTCGGGGAAGCAGAGCAGCCACGGCGTCCTGCACGAAGGCCAGGATGACGAGGTGGGGTCTGCTGAAGGATTGGCGCTAACTGCGGAGTGTGGGAGGACCGCGCTTGTGGTGGTTGCGGGCTGCGGCGATGCGGTAGGCGGCGTGGGCCTGCTGGATGGGCGAGTCGGCGAGCGGGTGCTGGATGGAGACGGTGCGGGATACGACGAGGGTGAAGGTTTTGGTGGAGTGGAAGCCGGACTTGAGGTCTCGGTAGGGACAGGATTGTTCGAGGGTGGGAGGATGGAAGCCGGTGCTGGAGTCGTCGGGGGCGGACATGTGCATGGTGCAGTGGTGGGCACCATGGTTGCGGCAGCAGGCGGGGAGTAGCGACTGGGTTTGTGCGGAGGCCAGGAAGGGGAAGGCGAGGATGGCCGCGACGAGCAGGAGAAGCGTGCTGGCGGTGAAGCGGCGCATATAGACAGGGTAACAAAGTGCGGGAGAAGGTGGTTGAGGGTTTCGCTCGCGCGATGTTTTGGTATTTATTTGAATTTATGTATTGATATAGTGTATTAGGTGTTGGAAGGATGCCGATGAAAACCAGATGGAGTGAGCAGGTACGGCAGTTTGCGACCAAGGAGTACGTGGAGCCAGCGCGGCGCAAGGGAGTGAGTGTGGTGATTCCGGTCGGTGAGATCAACCAGAAGTTGCGGAGCCAAGGGTTTCCGGCGGGACACATTCGTCAGATCTGTACGTCTCTGGAGTCGAAGCTTTTTCGCGAGCGGTTGGGTCTGAAGCTGGAAAGTCCGGCAGGTCAGCCGGAGCGGGTGACGACGGTGCTTCGGTTCCGATTCGACGACACGTCGGCGACTGGACAGACGGTGAGTCCGGAGGCAGATCCGCTGATGGAGTTGGTTGGGTCGTTGCAGGGAGCGCTTCCAGAGGGCGCCAAGGCGTTTCTGGATGAGATGCGCAAGGACCGCGAGTTCGGGCAGAGCCGATGACGCGGATCTATTGGGACACGATGTTGTTCCTCTATCTTTTCCAACGAGATCCGGCTTATTGGGAGCGTGTGGCGTACCTGCGCGGGCAGTCGATCGAGCGCGGAGATGAGCTGTGTACGAGTCATCTGGCCCTGGGCGAGATACTGGCGGGGGCGTATCGGGACAAGGATGAGGCGACAGCACTGGCGATTCGGGACGGGATGAAGCGTTCGAATATTCAGTTGCTGCCGTTTGATGATCGCTCGGTGGAGGTGTTTGCCCGGATTCGGGCGGAGCATCGGATAGCGGCAGCAGATTCGATCCATCTGGCTTGCGCGGCGAGCTATGGGGTGGATTTGTTTATCACGGAGGATAAGAAGCTGCAGAAGCT
>DAICZO010000281.1 GCA_027311125.1 Acidobacteriaceae bacterium | reverse complement strand
GGCGAGGGAGAGACGGCCGGAGAGACGCTCGATGCGGTCGATGGTGAGGCTGTGGTCGGCGATGACGGCGCTGACTTTGGCGAGGTGGTTGGCGGAGATGGCTCGGCCAAGGATGGTGATGATGAAGCGGTGATGGCCCTGGGAGTGAATCCAGTGCTGGAGCTCGGCTGGGGTGACGGGCTTGAAGGTGACCTGGAGGTGGAGCTCGGCGGATTTGGCGGTGAGGGCGCGCTGGAGGGCGAGGAGGTGGTCGCCGTGGGGAATCTCGATGAGGAGGCCGAGGACCAGCGTCTCGTGGACGACGGCCTGGCCGATATCGAGCACGCAGGCTTGGTAGCCAGCCAGAATTGCGGTGAGCGCGGGGGTGAGTCCAGATTGATTTGGACCGGAAAAATGGATCAGTACTGTCTCGTTCATGGGCAAAAGGAGGTTCGCTAACAGGGTAGCAGGCGGCAGGGTGCGGGGATGGGTGTGGGACGGGAAAGCACAACGACACCAGCATGGGCGGGATGGTCCGCGGATGCTGGTGTCGTTGGGTGTGATGCGTGTCGGGTGCGGCTATTTGGTTTGGGAGGCCAGTTGCTGGTTGGGCGACTGGAAGAGGAGCGGGGCGAAGTGCGCGAGATTGTCGCGCCAGACCATCCAGACGTGGAGGCCGGGCGTTTCGATCTGGGTGACGGGCATGTTTTTGGCTTTGAGGAAGGTGATGAAGTTGCGGTTGGGGGTGATGAGATTGTCGCCGGTGCCGCAGGCGATCCAGAGGAGGCGGAGGTTGGCGGTTTTGGGATCGAGGGAGGCCATCTGGTGGGGGTAGTCGAGGTTGTGGATGGCGGAGCTGAAGCCACCGATCCAGGCGAATTTGTCGGTATGGGTGAGGCCTACGTCGAGGGATTCGAGGCCGCCCATGGAGAGGCCGGTGATGGCGCGGCCTTCGCGGTCGCGGGAGATGTTGTAGTCGGCTTCGACGCGAGGCATGACCTCGGTGAGCAGGGCCTTGGTGAAGAGGGCGGTGTTGTGGGCGACGGGGACGGGATCGCCCCAGACGCGGAAGTCGTTGAGGAAGGAGGTATCGCCGTAGCCGTAGGGCATGACGACGACCATGGGCTTGATTTTGCCCTGGGCGAGGAGGTTATCGAAGATGAAGTTGGCGTGGCCTACGGCGGACCAGCCTACGGCTCCGTCGGACCAGCCGTGGAGGAGGTAGAGGACGGGGTAGGGCTTTTTGGCTTTGGGGTCGTAGCCGGGTGGGGTGTAGACGTAGTAGTCGCTGGCGTTGTCGGGCAGGCCGACGACGGTGGAGGTGGTGTAGAAGTCGTGGTGCAGCTCACCGTGGGGGACGTTGGTGATGTCCCAGAGCTGGGGCTGGTCGCCGGGGATCTCGATGAGGTTGGAGAGATTGACGAGGTTGGGGGTGATGTGGACGTTGGCGAGATCGAGGCGGGGTTGGCCGTCGACCTCGAAGTGGTAGCCGTAGCTCTCGGGCGGAAGGGGCTGGGTGGTGAGGGTCCAGATGCCGGAGTTGTCTTTGGCCATGGGCATGGGCTTGGCGATGCCTTCGAGGCCGAGGAGGACGGTGTGGGCGGTGTCGTCC
>DAICZO010000279.1 GCA_027311125.1 Acidobacteriaceae bacterium | reverse complement strand
TTAGGTCCTGAGCGAGAAGCGGTGTGCAGGAGATGGACAGAGCGAGCAGCGTTGCGGCTTTGCAGGACATTGGACCCTCACAGGTTGCGGCGGATGCGGTGAGTCTACATGAGCTGGCTGGCAGGGTTCCATGCAATTGCTGGCCTATTGATCGCGGGCTATTCCTTGATGCTGACGCCGAGGGCTTTCATCTTGCGGTAGAGGTGGCTGCGTTCGAGGCCGAGGGATTCTGCGGCGCGGGAGACGTTGCCGTGGACTTCGTCGAGTTTTTTCAGGATGTAGTCGCGCTCGTAGGCTTCGCGGGCTTCGAGGAGGCTGGAGAACTCTTCGGCGCGGGCCGGGGCGGTGGCGGCGGGGCTGCGGAAGACCAGCATGGGCAGGTGTTTGCGTTCGATGCGCTGGGTTTTGGGGTTGAGGATGAGGACGCGCTCGACGAGGTTGCGGAGCTCGCGGACGTTGCCGGGCCAGTGGTATTGGCGGAGAGCGGCGAGGGCGTCTTCGGTCATCTCGACGTGGGGGCGGCCGTACTGGGTGCCGAACTCGTGGAGGAACTCTTTGACGAGGAGCGGGATGTCCTCTTTGCGGTCGCGGAGGGGCGGGACGAAGAAGGGGATGACGTTGAGGCGGTAGAAGAGGTCTTCGCGGAAGTTGCCGCGGGCGATCTCTTCTTCGAGGTCTTTGTTGGTGGCGGCGATGACGCGGACGTCGACGTGGATGGGGTGGGAGGCTCCGACGGGGTAGAAGCGCTGTTCGTCCAGGGCCCGCAGGACTTTGGCCTGGGTTTTGAGGCTCATGTCGCCGACCTCGTCGAGGAAGAGGGTGCCGCCGTCGGCGCGCTCGAAGGTGCCGCGCTTCTCTGTAGGTGCGGTGGAGCCAGCACCGGCGGGAGCGGCACCGTGACGGTAGCCGAAGAGCTCGGACTCGATGTAGTCCTCGGGGATGGCGGCGCAGTTGAGTTCAACGAAGGGGCGATCTTTGCGGAGGGATTCGGCGTGCATGGCGCGGCCGATGAGTTCTTTGCCGGTACCGGATTCTCCGTAGATGAGGACGCGGCCGTTGGTGGGGGCCATGAGCTTGATCTGCTGGCGGAGAGCCTTCATGGGGACGGACTGGCCGGTGACGGTGCCTTTGACGGCGAGTTGGCGGGCGAACTCCTGGTTGTCCTCGCGCATCTGGCGGGCGCGCATGGCGTTTTTGAGGACGATGAGGGTGCGGTCGAGGGAGAGCGGTTTTTCGAGGAAGTCGTAGGCGCCGAGCTTGGTGGCGCGGACGGCGGCCTCGATGGTGCCGTGGCCGCTGATGATGATGACCTCGGGCGCGTTGGCAGCATCCATCTGGCGGATTTCGCCGAGTGCGTCGAGACCGTCGCGGTCGGGCAGCCAGATGTCGAGGAGGACGACGTCGTAGGCAGCGTCGCGGAGCAAGGTAAGGGCCTCGGCGGCGGTGGCGGCGGTGGTGACGAGGTACCCCTCTTCGCTGAGGATGGATTCGAGCGACTGGCGGATCTCGACTTCGTCGTCGACGATGAGGACGTGATTCATGCGTTGCCTTTGGTGGTAGCGAGATGGGATGAGGGCGCAGGGTCGGTGGTTGCCTGGGGGCCGGTGTAGGTGGCGTGATCGCCGCTGCGGTGGCGTGGCGTGGCGGCGGCGGGGAGCAGGTCGGGATCGGAGTCGGGGATGGAGGCGGTGGGGAGTTCGATGAGGAAGCGTGCGCCGACGGGGTCGTTCTTTTCGGCGCGGATGGTGCCCTGGTGCTCCTGGATGATTTTGGCGGCGATGGAGAGGCCGAGGCCGGTGCCACGCTGCTTGGTGGAGAAGTAGGGGAGGAAGAGGCGCTCGCGCATGTCGTCGGTGAGGCCGGTGCCGGTGTCGGCGACGATGAGCTCGACGACGCCACGCTGGTGGAGGGCGGTGGTGAGGTGGAGCTCGCGATAGAGGCTGTGTTGCATGGCTTCGGCGGCGTTGTCGATGAGGTTGCCCAGGGCGCGCTTGAGGGCTTCGGGGTAGGCGAGGACGAGAGGGAGATTGGGGCTGAAGTTGCGGACGATGCGGATGTCCTGCATTCTGCCGGCGAAGAGGGCGAGGGAGTTTTCGACGATGGTGTTG
>DAICZO010000271.1 GCA_027311125.1 Acidobacteriaceae bacterium | reverse complement strand
CAGCGGCAAATCTTCCTCCTCGTCCACTCAGACCACCGCCCCTGGAACCTACACATTGACGATCACCGCAACTGCAGGAACCACCACCCACTCCACCCCATACTCTGTCACGGTGCAATAACAAAAGCTCGAAAACTCCCGCTTCATCAGTCACCCGCTTCAGCGCCGTGAACGGTCAAACCTGAAAGTGCGACCAGATGCTCGCTGCTATAACTAAAAATTGACCTATCCGAACCATCTTCCTAGCCCGTATGAGGTGGATAGGAACTCGACAGTGGTATGAACACCGTCATCCCACCGTCCCCACCGCTCCCTGAGTTACGCTTATTTCAGTAATGCCATCCGAGCCCAAACCCGCACCACAGCCAG
The DNA here is from genome assembly GCA_027311125.1 of Acidobacteriaceae bacterium. Classification (GTDB taxonomy): domain Bacteria; phylum Acidobacteriota; class Terriglobia; order Terriglobales; family Acidobacteriaceae; genus Edaphobacter. Next base: position 5,999 of record DAICZO010000271.1, on the reverse strand, counting down.
CACCCGGTGAGTCTTCCGCCGTCTCGCCCACCGACCTCACTCCGGAAGACTTCTACCACGAAGGTCCCTACCTCGTCTTCACCGCCGCCTTCCACCTCAAGCGCGGCTACTGCTGCAACTCCGACTGCCGTCACTGTCCCTACCGGTAGTCTTTTCCCCGACACACTTACCGTCCACTCTCTCCCAGCGGAGGCACTATCCCTACATTGCTGGCAATCGTCGACCGGCTGGTTCGTATCGCCTTCGCATTCCGCACCAGCAGCAGCACCCGCGGATCACGCCTGTACTTGGTCAACACACTGTCCTTCGCCATCTCACTCAGCACATCAAAGCCTGCCTCGCTCGATAGCCCCAGCGCGTGCAGCATCGCCTCGACGTCACACGTCCGCGCATACGCCTTCGCCATCTCAAAGCAGAACCTGGCCCGGTCATCCGACGTCAGCACATGCGCCGAAACTCCCGACGTATTACTGTCCTCAAACACCTTGGGATTCAGCCGCAGAGCCGTCCGAATCTCACGCCCCGAACTCTCATAATCCTTCTCGTCAAAGTAAGCGATCCCCAGGTTCGAATGGAACACCGCCGACCGCCCCTGCAACTTCACCGCCCGCCGATAGTCATGCACCGCCGAAGCATACTGCCGCTGCAGGTACTCCACCGCCGCTAGGTTGTTCCATGCCTCAGCGTCGTTTTTGCGCAGCTTCACCGCCTTCGTAAAGTACAGCCGTGCCAGCACAATGTTGTGCATCTCCAGTTGAGCGACGCCAATCTTCTTCAGCAGCCGCTCCAGATCGCCACCACGCTGGATCGCATAGTTGTAGTAGTCCAGCGCATCTTCCGGAAAGCGCCGTGCCCGCAGCACATCCCCCTGCAACTCCAGCACCGGTACCGGAGCCGTCGCTGGATCAGGTAGATGGAGAGCGATTGCTTTCCAGTCATCGCTCTCGTGTGCGATCTCACGGGCGGACTTAAGCTCCGACAAGTCTTGCGCATGGGTAGTAACTGGCGCCATCGAAACGCCAACAAACAGCAGAATTGGGAGCAGGGAACTGAGACGAACGACGTTAGCGCGCATGGCATCACCCCCTGAAGGGTATTGGCCAACACTATTCTCCCGTCGCCAGCGGTTGTCAAGCCCTCCGACTAACCTCCTGACCGCGAACACCCTTTCCGCTAAGGCGCCGCCGTTGGTAGCACCGCCGCTGCAACTCCCGTCCCGCTCTCCCTAACCTGCAGCGCCATCCGCGGAAAACTGAAACTGCCCCCGGCATCATCAATCACGTTCACCTGGCACACATAGCTCCCCACCTTGAGCTGCGCCAGTGGCACGTCAAACTGAAACGCCACCGCTCCCCGCTCCGGCGTATTGATCGTCGTCGCCTCCACCATCGGCGTCTCATATACCTTCACGCCGCCACTCAAAAACTCAATGCTCGTCAGCACCCGCACTGGGCCACTCTCTCGCCGCACCAGTCCCGGCGAAGCGGCCGGCGCGGCACCACTCTTCTGCCGCGCCGGGTCATATACCTCATACAGAAAATACAGATGCTGGTCCTGACGAAACACATGCGGCACATTAGGAATCCACTCCAACCCATCCCGCACCAGCGGACTCGTCGCCCGCTTCGTCACAGTCACACTCCGCTGGCTCGACAGTACGATCGAGCTCAGCTTCAGCGCACTCTTCTTCAGGTCCGGAACCTGCAGATCCGTCTCAAAGCTGCCCATCTGCCCCGTCTGATTCTCCCGCACCACAAACTTCAAGTGGTACCGCCCCGGGGCCAGCGTAAATCCGGTCGAGTACTGGATATTCTTCCGCTGCACCTGCTGCGTTGCATCCACGGCCAGCTTCACCGTCTCTCGCACATTCCCCACCGGAATCTCCTGTGCGTTCTTCACCTGCCCCACAATATCCAGCGTCGCCTTGTCCCGATCGCCATTCTTCAAAAACGGAATCTGCGATCCCGGAACGATCAAAGACACCGGCACAAAGTAGCGGTTGTCTTCCATCCGGAAGTACAGTGCCTGCAGATACACCGCCACATCCGTCGCCGGCAGATCGCTCCGCAACTGCTCCGTCAACTGCAACTCGCGATCTTCCGTCTTCGCATGTTGAAAGTCCGCTGGCGCATAGTATCCCGGCCGATAGTCCAGCTTCACATCGCTTCGGTTCAGCTTCACCGTCAGATGACGATAGCTCCCATCTCGAGCCGCATTCGTCGAGCGGAATCCCAGAATGTAGTACGCCTCCGTGTCATGCTGTACCTGTTGGAACACCGGCGCAAAGTCATTCGAATCGAAGAATGCCTTCCCGCCCGTATCCGTCGCCAGCGTGCCCAGAACCTCCTGCGAGCCAAAGTTCGCATCCAGATTGCTCTGCATCGCCCCGCCGCTGTAGGCTGCCGTTCCGCGCAGACTTCCCTTGGACGCATCGCCCACCGGTGGCAGCGCCTGCAGCCCGCGCGTGTCCACGCTATAGATCGCCATGTTCGCGCGCACCGCCGCATTGGTCGCCGCGCGCATGCTCGCCTGGTTCTCCACGCCCTGTCGCGTCAGTCCACCGCTAAAGTACAACAGGCTCTTCCGCTGATCCACTCGCTCCAGGCTGCGCGCAATCGTGCGAATGGCATACAACTCACGGTCTGTATTCAGCGCGTTGTACTCACTGTCATCCGCCGTAAAGCTCGACGCATCATCCGCGGTCCCACCGGATGATCCGCCTTCATTGCCATTCGCAAATCCCGTCCCCTCGGTCCCGTTGTACTTGCCCAGGCCCTTGAGCAGCGCCGCCTTGTCCGCGGTAAAGTCTTGATCCATCGTCAAGCCCGTCGCCATGCTCACAAGCGCCACCAGGTCTGCCGGCTGCATCTTCTTGTTCACATACTCCTGCGCCGACTCCACCGCACGATCCACGTCTTCCGGCTGCATACTGCTCAGGTCAAAGAACATCACAATCAGTCGATGGTCGCGCAACTCGCCCGCATCCACCCCCAGATTTCGCTGCAGCAGATCGGCAATACTAGCTTTTCCAGTGACAGTATTTTTCTCATGCAGCACCGCTGCCTCATCCACATTCTGATAGTCAAAACTCGCCAGCCGCTGCGGCTTTCCGTTCTCCAGAATCGTAAAATCGCTGGCCTTCAGATCCTTCACCACCGCACCAGTCTTCTTGTCCCGCACCACCACATTGGTCAGCACAATATCCGTCTGCACCTTCAGTGTGAACGTCCCCGACGAGCCAGTCTGCTGCGCCAGCCCCACCATCGGCGAGCACGCCATCACCCCGGCCATCGTCATCGCCAACCATCGTCGCATCATCCCTCGCAACCCATCTGAAATCTTCACGGCCACTCCCTGCTCTCTGCTCTAAAACCGATACCGTGCCAGCACCGTCAACCGACGCATAGGCGCCGCACTCGTCACCTGTCCAAACGTAGGCGAATTCAACGTCGTGTCAATCCCCGAGTACTGCACCGAATTGAATACATTCGTCGCCGTCACCCTCGCCTCAAACGAGCGCGTATCCCCCAGCGCCACCGTCCGCGACAGCGAAGTATCCACCGCCACGGTCCCCGGCCCTTCAATCGACCCCCGCGACGCCGTGCCATACGCTCCCGCCGGCGCCGAGAACGCGGCCGCGTTGAACCAGTTGTGGATCGTCACCGCACCCGCAATCGGCGTCCCAAAGTTGCGGTCCGGTCGCAGCGAGTTGTTGCTCCCCGTCGCCGTCTCCGCCACCGTCCCCACATAGTGCGGCGTAAAGTAAGGGCCCGAAGCAAATGTATAGTCGCCAGAGATGGAAAATCCATCCAGCGCCTTCGACCAGAATCCGCCCGTAGCCAACAACGCCCGGTTAGGTCCAAACGGCAGTTCAATCACCCAGTTGCCCGTCAGCTTGTGCCGCACATCAAACGAGCTGTTACCCTCTTCCGCCGCCAGGTTCAAATCATTCTGAGCTACCGTCGTAGCGCTTCCGCCAATCGAAGAAGCATCGTCGATCGAGTGTCCATACTGATACGTGGCCTGCAGCGAAATCCCTTTCTGCAAACGCTTCCGCACATTCACACTCAGCGCGTTGAACCGCGAGAACCCCAGCGAATCTTCATAGTTGAACGCCTGTGCCCCCGAATTTAACACGCCACCCACGGTACGGTTTGGTGCCCGCACAATATCCAGCGCACCGCCCTTCGCCCCGTTGTACCCCACGTTCATCACAATCCCCTGCGGCAGCGTCCGCTGTACATCCAGATTCCATATCTGCACATGGCCCAGCCGATAAAACTGGTTAACCGCATAATTGTTCTGCACCGGCACCGTCGAGCAGCCAAACCCATTCGCCAGTGTCAAATTCTCCGGCGTGCATCCGCTCGTCCCAGAGAGATTTCCCGCCGTCACAATGTTGGTCTGCGTCACCGCGAACGGTGTCTGAAACGCAAGCTGCTTGGCAAAACTCGCATACTGCCCCGTGTTGTAATTAATCCCGTACCCACCGCGAACCACCGTCTCCTTGAAGACCTTCCCCTTTGGACGATACGCAAAACCCAGCCGTGGCGAGTACATCGTCCGGTCAGGATTCACCAGCGAACGCTCCGTCCCCGCGCTGCACACCCCCGCCACCGCCGCCGCGCACACCGCCGACACCTGCGTAAAGTCCGCATTGTGCGCCAGATTAACTAGTCGATTATTCTTCTCCACATACGGCGAAAAATACTCGTACCGCAGCCCGTAGTTCAGCGTCACATTCGGCAGCAGTCGCCAGTCGTCCTGTACATACCAGTCATACACATTCGCCCGAAGATACGTCTTCTCACTCCCCGCCTGGATCGTCGTCTGCTGCGGCAGCCCCAGCAGAAAATCAGCAAATCCAAATCCACTCGCCGCCACCGGTCCCGCGGCACTCTTCGCATCCCGTGTCGCATAGCCTGTAAAGCTGTACGTCCCCACAACATTCGTTCCGCCCACCGAGTCGGCATGTACTCGCCGCACATCCAGCCCATAGCGCATGTTGTGCTTCTTGTAGCTCCAGCTCACAAAATCAGAGAAAGAGATCGTCTGGCTGATCGCATCGCTCGGCGTAAATTCATTCAACCCGTTGAAGTTTGAGATGCTCACATTCGGCAGCCCATAGTAGATTCCGGGATTCGCCCCAATCACCGGCTTCGGAATTGAGATCCCACTCCCCGCCAGCGGCTCCGAAACATTCGTAAAGTAGTTGCGCGCTGCACTATGGGTCCGGTTCCAGTTGATCGAAGCGTTGTTAGTAAACCGCCCGTACCCAATCGTGTATCCCGCCGTCACCCCATAGCCATCCGATACGCTCGCCCCACCTAGCGGCAGAAAGATATTCCGGCTGTCATTTGCTCCGTGCGAGTAGCTCCCATTGAAATTGATATTCTGCCGCAGCGTCTTCGGAGCATTCGCTGCCTGCCGCCCGCCAAATCCTCCAAACCCACTACTCGCACCCAGATTCCGCACAAAACGCAACGCCACGGACGTCGCATTCGAGCCCGCCGTCGTAATCGTCTGGTAGTTATATCCCTGCGTGCCCGTCAGCGGAATATTTGGTGCCGGATAGTACTGCAACAGCGCCGCCGCAGCCGCCGACACCGGCACCTGATTATTCGTGAACGGCAACCCCGTCTTCGGGTCATACAGCGTCACCGCCGTCGTCTTGCCTCCCACCGTCTGCGTCAATCCCGAAAAATCTCCACTCCGCTCCGCTACCGTAGGCACCGTCCCATACAGGTTCGATGGAGTAATGTTGCGCTGTCCCGTCACATTGAAAAACACAAACTGCTTCGTGCTCGCCTTCACCACGCCAGGTATCGAGGGCGAACCCGCAAAGCTCACACCAAACCGGTTGGAGCTATACCCCGGCTTCACCACCGGCGCACCGGTCAGCGAGAAATTCGTCGCATCCAGCGCCCCATTGCCCCCTTGATAAAACACTGCACCATGCGGCTTGGTCGGATCGAACCCTCGGAACCCGCCGCCTCCAC
>DAICZO010000269.1 GCA_027311125.1 Acidobacteriaceae bacterium | reverse complement strand
GCTCGGGCGCGCCATGAGGCCAGAGAGGCAGGGTCACTTGCTGGGCCACAGACAGGGGCACAGCCAGCGACGACAGGGCGAGGAGGAGAGCGGCGGTGGAGATGAGTTTTCGCACGCAGCTATCTTACTTATTTCCGTGCTTACTTACGTGCTTGCTTACATGCTTGCTTACTTACTTACGTGCTTATTTAGACTGCCTGCGACCTGCTTGCTTCGAGTTGCTTGGACTACTTGGTCTTCGCTGGCCCTGGGGGTATCCACTCGGTGTGGCTGGCTTCGTACGGCTCGGATCAGATATCGCAGAGATCGACGGCCTGGCGGAGCGAGGTGAGCGGGGCGCGGGTGTGGACGAACTCGTGGGCGACGTAGCCCTGGAATCCGGTGGCGGCGATGGCGCGCATGACGCCAGACCAGTTGACCTCCTGGGTGTCGTCGAGTTCGTGGCGTCCGGGGACTCCGCCAGTGTGGAAGTGGCCCAGCCAGCGGGCGTTGGCGCGGATGGTGGCGATCAGGTCACCCTCCATGATTTGCATGTGGTAGATGTCGTAGAGAAGCTTGATCCGAGGGGAATCGACCTCTTCGACGACCCGGACACCCCACGCGGTGTGGTCGCACATGTAGCCATGGTGATCGACCTTGCTGTTGAGCAGCTCCATGTGGATGGTGACGCCGTGATCCTCTGCAATGGGGCGGAGGCGCCGGAGCCCGAGAACAGTGTTGCGGGCGCCTTGCTCGTCCGAGAGGCCATCGCGCAGACCGGAGAAGGTGATGACGTTGGGCACGTTGGCCTTGGCGGCGAGCGGGATGTATTTGCGGAAGCCGGCCTCGATGGCGGCGTGGTTTTCCGTGCGGTTGAGGCCCTGGTTGATCTCGCCACCACCGGCGTAGCCCATGGTGCAGCGCAGGCCGTAGCGTTGGGGGATCTCGTACTCCTCCGGCTGCAGGAGATCGATGCCCTGCAGTCCGATGCTGGCTGCGTAGGCGCAGAGCTGGTCGAGAGGAATCTTCTGGTAGCACCAGCGAGAGACGGACTGGTGAATGTTGCCGTGGCGCGGGACGGGTGTCGCGGGCGGGGCTTGCGCGTGGAGCGAAGGGCCGTCGAGCAGGGTGGCTGCGGCTACGGCGAGAGTGCTGTGTAGAACGCTGCGACGCGTGGGTGCGGCCATGCTTACAATCCTCCGTTAGGGTGCAGGAGGATTGTAAGCAATACGGATGGCCCTGTGCATTGCGGCTGTGGCCGGAGCGCGCTGGCAGCAACGGTGATCCGGCTGGGGAGCCTAGTGGGTGCTGGACTCGAAGACCTGGAAGCGGTGTTCCAGCTCCCACTGCTGGGCGGCTTTATCGCTGGATTTGAGGTAGTCGGTGCACCTGGGGGTGGGCTTTTCGGAGCCCAGCGGCTGGGCGGCACAGGCTGCGACCGGGCGAACGAAGTTGTCCTGCTGGAGCCACAGGCTGGGGCCGGCGAGGAAGCTATGCTCCAGGCCGGTGCGCGCCATGTTCTTCAGGTCCGGATAGCCGAGGTTGAAGTCGAGCGCGGCGCGGGTGTACTCGTGGGTGATATCGATGCGGGAGACGCCTTCGTCGTCGGTGGAGAGGGCGACGGGGACGTGGGCGGCGCGGTAGGCGGGCAGCGGATGATTCTTGCCGGTGATGCCGAGGATGCCGTCGTTGGAGGTGAGGTTGATCTCGACCATGACATGGCGGTCGGCGAGTTCCTTGAGCAGGGCGGCGGGATCGCGCTCATACATCACGTCGACACCGTGGCCGATGCGCTCGGCGTGGCCGAGATCGACGGCTTCGCGGATGTGGAAGGCCAGGCCGTCGGGCGGGACGAGGCCGGGAGCGAGTTCGCCCGCGTGCAGCGAGATGTGGACCTTGGGATAGACGCTGTGGAGGTAGTCCAGCATGAGCATCTGGCGGTGATACTCCGACATGGCCAGATAGGCGTCTTCGGGCTGGACGAAGTTGATGCCGACGACGTTGGGATCGACGGAAGCCAGCTCAAAGTAGAGCAGGGTCTGGGCGAAGACCTGCTGGGGCGGAAACGCTCGCAGGACCTGGGCGAGGAAACGAATCTTGACCGAACATGCGACCCGGGCATTTGGCTGGTCGCAGTGCTCGATCTGCTGGCGTGCGGCAAGGGCGTCGTCGAGTTCCTTGCGGTCGGCTGCGACCTCGTCGCGCAGGCCACCGGCGAGCAGTTGATCGCGCAGATGGGCCAGCTCCGCAGGGGTGGCGTCTCGATGCTGGCCGATCGGATCGCTGGGAACCTCAGGCCAGCCGAGTTGATAACCGAGCTTGGCGGAGGCAGAGAAGACGGGTGTCTGCATGATCTCCAGGTACTGGCCGTTCTGGGCGGCAGAGCGGGTGGCGACCTCATCCAGCCACTCGGCTACATGCGACTTTTCGATGCTGCCGAAGCGGGCAAAGGTGGCAAAGAACTGATCGTGGCCACTGGTGCCTGGGGTCGGGACGAAGCTGCGCATGGAGAAAGAGTCGACGAGAGCGTCGTAGAGCTTCTGGTCCTGGAACGCGGAGGCAGCGGCGACGTTGCCCTCGGCGCAGACCGGCTGCGGCGGAAGGCTGCGGGTAGTGCCGATATTTTTTACGAGGCTGAGCGTGGTGGTGTTGACGCAGAGATGGTCGGCGGCGGCGTTGGCGACGAAGGTCTCGGCGTAGATGGCTCCGCTAAGGTGCATGTGCAGATCGGCGCCCTTGGGCATGTTGGCCAGGAAGGCATGAAGGCGCAGCTGATCGGCCTTGGCGGCGTTAAAAGCGCGAATGGTGCGGGCTTCCTGCGGAGTGGCCGGCACGGTTTGTGCAGCGGCAGAGGCGGCAAGGCTAAGCACAAGTGCAGCGAGGCAGAGACGGCGCATGGGATTCCTTTTCAGGTGGAAGAGTGAGGACAGGATAACCCACAGCGCCGCGAACTAGAGCCCGAACAAGGTTATGTATCGGTGACAGTTGGCGTGAAGCCGAGAGGTTGCTATACTTAGATTGCGTTTGAGTCGTTGGCTCCCTGCCGATGGCTGCTCCCCTCGAAACAGGCCGGTGCGACAGACGGAACAGCAACAACACGCCTGGGTGTTCTTGGCGATCCCCGACGATAGGCGTTTCCATGCCAAGGCCAGATAGCTCAGTGGTAGAGCGCGGCCCTGAAAAGGCCGGCGTCGGCGGTTCGATCCCGTCTCTGGCCACCACTCTTTATCAAGCGGTTAGCTTGCTTCCTCTATAAACATGGGCTGTTTCGTGCCTGCGATTTGTTGTTTCGCGGACCGGATTTGTGCGTTGCAAATGCAGAGCCTGGATTTACTTTTCCCGTTACTCACTCCGCGGTTGCTGCATTCCGCCCTTTCAGCTAAAGAAGTGGATCGGACTTCCCGTAACCAAGATCTTTGGCAGCTTCGGTGTCCGACATGCTTGGTTGGGTGAGTGCATTGAGCTGTACGCGCCCTCCAACGCAGCGAACCTGCAGATTCTATAGCGGTCTGGTCGTTCGAGGGAGATTACCCAAGCTTTGGGAGTCATGCCGAAGCTCTTTCGAAAGGTTTCTACAAAGGCGCTTGGTTGCCGATATCCAATGCAATAGGAGACCTCCTTGACGGTACGGCCCGCAACGAGTAGTTCCACAGCCTTTGTCAGCCGAGCCTGAAGCCGCCATGTCTCGAAGTCGATACCAATGTCATTGCGGAATAGCCTCTGAATCGTCCTGACACTCACACCTACATCGCTGCAAAGGACAGCCAGAGGTTTGGCTTGCTCGGGTGCTGACAGCACTTTCTGCGCTACTGCTAATGCCCTCTGATCAGTGGGGAGAGTCACGAAAGTAGGTACCGAAGATGCAGATTCTAAATGCAGCACCAAGAGGTCGCGAAGGGCCCTCTCGTGACGGTGTCGTGCGCGAAGCTTCCCAATGCGTACAGCCTCGACGATGAGTTCGCGCAATAGCGGCGTCACATGAAGTACGGTGCTGGCAAGCGGCTGCATACGAACTAATCCGGGCCGGAAGTAGATGGTGCGCATCGATACCGCGCTCGGCATATGGATTCGGTGATAGGTCTGTGCAGGAATCCAGAGCGCAAAACGCGGTGGGACTAACCACATCTTTGAGCCGGAGAATACTTCCATAACACCGCGGATGGCATAGAGTAACTGATCCGCTCCGTGCGCGTGATCCGGAACCCGAAAGCCAGAGGCATATTCATAGGCCAGCGTTGCGATAGAAACGCCGCGTTCTGGATCAAATTCTCTGAGAATCCCGATCTGTCGCATTATCGATATATTATGTCGCGTAGCTATACTTGCTTCATTCTACTGATTCGCCCATGATTGCCGCATGGCTAATGGTGCGGGGCTGAGTCACTACAACATCATCGGATTTGTAACCATCGTCGACGTAGACCGAGCAAAGAGTTTCTACGGGGACACATTGGGATTGCGCCTTGTGAGCGAAGAGCCTCCATTCGCACTCGTTTTTGATGCAAACGGGATCATGCTTCGTCTGGTAATGGGCAAGCAGCTTCCGCCAGCATCCGGTACGGTCTTAGGTTGGCAAGTTCCCGATATAGAGTCCGTTGTTCACGCTCTGGGAGTTGCCGGAGTTCAATTTGAACGTTATGGATTTTTAGAACAAAACGACTCGGGGATCTGGACCTCGCCCACCGGAGCCAGAGTTGCGTGGTTCAAAGACCCCGATGGAAATACACTGAGCGTCTCAGAACATCCAGAGGGTAAATGAGAGGCGTACAGGGGACAGCAGTTTTGTCATCCAGACGGACGGATGGCAACGCGTGACCAATCGCCAAGGGACACATCGAAATCCGATCAGGTCTGATGTGCCAGTTGGTAGGAAGTTATGAGCAGGCTGCCTCTCGATAGCACCTGTTCCCTTGAACGTCAGTTCTTCTCATTTCGTGTGACCCAGAAGAGTAGTGCAGGCACTGCTACTATTGAGTCGCGCCGTTGGAGTTTCACTCGTTCCAACGAGGTAATTACAATCGCCCTATGCATGAGGTTCTGGTGTATTCGCGTAAGGGATGCCATCTCTGTGACATCGTCAAAGAGGTTTTGATACAGCTCGAGGGTAGAGCCGAATTTGAATGGCGCGAGGTGGATATCGATCTCGACCCTGAACTGAGGCAGAAGTATAACGATGAGGTTCCAGTGGTTTGGATCGATGGGCGCAAGGCGTTCAAATATCGCATGGAACCTCACCAGTTTCTGCAGGCGTTGGCGGGAAGAGTTCTGGATAAAGCTCAGATGGATGGCTGAGCCCAGGAGCGAACTCCACGACATATCTTGCCTTAATAACTCGCAGAGACTCACTCAGGTGTCCCGATTCTCGTGCGACGCATGCATGGATCGTCAGCAGGACTACCGTGTGAGTACTGGTTCGGACAGCAGCTTGTGTGCTGAGTGAACTAGTACAGCCTTGAATTATTCCTGGCGATACGTTGTGCCTGCCTACGCTATGTCCTGACGATTGCAGCGACGAAATAAATTCTTGTCCTGCGCAGCCGAGAACAAACCCCTGTGACAGTAATCACAGCCGCCGCTAACATCCCACTCGCACAATAAGACTATGCTGCAAGCCACTCGCCTGGCGATCAGGTGGGTTCGCGCAAAGTTTGTGCTGACTTATGTTGGCGAGGTAAATGGATGCAATCGTTCTTCACTTCCGTGAGTACCCTCGCACCGTCCCTCCGGCCTAAGAATCCAGTTGCAGCTACCCCTTATCGCACTTGTCGCAGAGCTATCTCTCTTGTCGATATCCATAACGCTTTTTCGTCTGCGTACGTTGTAACCGCACTACTGCTTATTTCATTCCAAAGGAGTTTTAACCATGTTGCCAAACTTTAGCCGCACCGTACCCCTGGCACTTCTTCTGCTGGTCTCCAGCGCCGCGAGCATCGCAGAGACACCTGGAGCAGCCACCTACAAAGCAAAGTGCCTGATGTGTCATGGCGCAACTGGCCTTGCCGATACAGGACCGGGCAAAGCACTGAACGCCCATCCGTTCAATACCCCTGAGGTGATGAAGGAGTCGGATGCCGAGTTGGCTGCGGTTATCACGAACGGAAAGAACAAGATGCCGTCGTTCAATGGCAAGCTGAACGACGCACAGATCAAAGATGTGCTGGTCTACATCCACACTCTGCAAAAGAAGTAACGGAGTCTTCTCTAACCGGCCCTGGAGATCAGGGCCGAAGCTCATTACCGCTTCCGCGAACCAAGGAGCAGACGAACCAAGGAGCAGAGACGATGCAACTGACACCCCAGACTACCGATGCACCGGAGATTGCGCCTACCGGGCGGCGTTCTTTTCTAGGTGCGATGCTGGCACTAAGTGCAGCCGCCGTGAGTGCGCTGCTGGCTCTGCCTCTCATTCGTTTCTCCACCTTTCCGCTGCGCCAGAGTGCCGCAGAATCTGACTGGACCGAGATTGGTCCGATCGCCGAATTTTCTTCAATTACTGCACCAGTGCCCAAGACCATCACGCTGGAGCGTCGCGATGCCTGGCAGAAGTCGGTCTCGCAGACAGCGGTGTATGTGTTGCCTGCAAAGGCCGGACAGTTCCGCGTGCTGTCGCCCATCTGTCCGCATCTGGGCTGCTCTGTCCGGTGGGAGAGCGCTCAGGACAAGTTCGTTTGCCCCTGTCATAGCGGCTCTTTTACTTCCGATGGCGAACGCATCTCCGGACCGCCACCGCGGTCGATGGATGCACTGGAATCCAAGGTAGAGGGCGGCGTACTGAAGGTTCGCTATCAGTATTTCCGTCAGCTAGTTTCCATCAAAGAAGTAATGGCCTAAGGGGATAGAAACCATGACCAATCGACCTGCACCTGAACCTGTTGGCGACAGTAATTTCGTAACCCGTCTGGATAACTGGCTCGACGAACGTACCGGTATCGACTCGATCCTGCACGAGACTCTGGATGAGCCAATCCCGGGCGGTGCGCGCTGGGCGTATGTCTTTGGCTCAGGGCTGCTTTTTTTATTCGTTTCGCAGATCATCACCGGAGTCTTTCTAACGCTGTACTACGTTCCCTCGTCGGATCACGCCCATTCGGTGGTGTCGTACATCGTAAAAGTAGTGAGCTCCGGATCGTTTATCCGCAGCATTCACGCGTATGGATCGAGTGGCATCATCATCGTGTTGCTACTGCATATTGGACAGACGATTCTCTACGGCTCCTATAAAGGGCGTCGCGAACTGCTATGGCTCTCCGGGTGCATTCTGCTGGCATTGATGCTCGGCATGGCCTTCACCGGATATCTGCTGCCCTGGGACGAGAAGGCCTACTTCGCGACTGCTGTTGGAACCAACCTGGTTGGTGAAGTACCCTTCATTGGACCGATCCTGCAACGACTGCTGCGAGGCGGCAATCAGATGGGGACCCTGACCATCTCCCGCTTCTTTGTGCTGCACGTCTTCCTGTTGCCCGGCCTGCTGATCGGCTTCATTGCTTCGCATGTCTTCTTCTTTCGCAAGGCGGGCGCTGCTGGCCCTATCAACGAAGATCCCATCCATCCCAAGCTGCCAGCCGTTCCCTTTTACCCGCGTCAGGTGTTTATGGATTCGGTCTTTGCCATCGTGCTGATCGGCATACTGGCATTGATCGCCAAGACGATTCCGATGAGCCTGGGACCCGCTGCCAACCCGGCGGATACCAGTTTTCTTCCGCGTCCGGAATGGTACTATCGGCCTGCGTTTCAATGGCTCAAGTATCTGAGCGGTCACTGGTCGCTGATCGGCGGCATCATCATGCCGGCGGTGCTGGCACTGATCTTTGCGGCTGCTCCGTTTCTCGATCGGCGACAGGAGCGTCGTCCGTGGCGCCGCCCCATCTCGGTCGGGGCATTCCTGCTGTTTCTGGTTGCCTACACTACGCTTGGAGTGCTCAGCTATCGGGGCGATTACAGCGATCCCGGCCTCGCTGCCCAGATGCATAAACAGGATGCAGATGAGAAGGCCTTCATGCAGAAGCCCTTCGTCGCAGAGTCTGCTGCCGGAAGCGTGTCCGCTGCACTGGCATCCGCAGACCCGAAGGTGCTGAAAGGTCAGGCGCTGTTCCAGGCAAACTCGTGCAACTCCTGTCACGGAGAAAGTGGCGTAGGCACGGCTGCCGCTGGGCCACTCACCGGGGTAGGGACACAGTATACGGATGCACAACTGCTCGCCTTGCTGCACGCTCCGAACAGCAAGATGACGAGCGGAGGCATGATGCCGGTAGACCCGAATCCGGATGATATGGAAGCACTGGCAGCGTATCTCAAACAGCTCCACCAATAGCTGCATGATGCAGCATACGGAATGATGTGCAGACAAGCAGATGTGCAAGCAAGTAAACGATGCGCCCGGAGTAGAGGGCGCATCGTTGTGTATGCGCACGATCATCGCTGTGCGCAATACCATGTTCCTCGCGAGGCAAGGGTGGTGGCACAGCCGTGCATTGCGATCCTCCACAGCAGCTTCGAATGAAATGCTGCGTTACGGTGGCCGGCAACTCTCCGCGTCCGGCCTACATCGTAAGCCTGGCGGTGAAGCGTTGTTGCCTGGCCGGAGACAAGCGCAGGTAGTGGTCTATGCGGATGCGCGCAGCATCTCTGCAGGCTGTTTGGTTACATGCCCTCATCGTCGCAGCAGAAAGTGCTCTCACTGTGCGAGTCGCCATGGGTCTGTAGCTCTCATGAGTCTAATTAGCGAACAGAGGAGCAACGACATCATCTCGCAGGGATGGGCATATGTTGTTCCTGAGCGAGTGCTTATCGGGCTTCACGATCGCGATGGTGGAGGCGCTGGATAGGTTGCCTTCGAGTCTCATCAGGAGTTCGCAAGCGGCGCTCACAGGATGCACGCGATCTGACCCTGCAGAGCCAGTCTGGAGTAGTGCCCGGAACAAGCAATGGATACGCCTGCATCCGACGGCATGCATCAGGTA
>DAICZO010000267.1 GCA_027311125.1 Acidobacteriaceae bacterium | reverse complement strand
GTCGGCGAGATGGTGGCGCGACTCGTAGGTGCTCCAGACGTGAACGATGTTGCCGAACTGCTCGATCTGGTTGTGAACGCCGCGCTCGAAGAAGCCGTCGGAGGCCATGCGGGCGCTGCAGCGGGCGATGTAGCCGTCGATGGTGAGGGGAACCGCGTCGGTGTTGGGGCTGCTGCTGCTGGGGCTGCCTGGCACGATGCGGGTGGGGATCAGGCGGGCATCGGGCAGGAACAGCGAGCGCATGCGGTCCCAGTCGCGGGGCTGCCCTGAGGGCCGGAGATGACGTCGTACACCGCATTGACGATGGCCAACGGAGAGGTCACGTCGGCAGGGCGAGGCTGAGGCCAGTTGGGATGGCTGGTGATGGAACCAGCGAGTGGCGGCGTGGCCGGCAGCGGCGGTCGCGTCTGGGCAAAGGACGGCAGCGCGGTGCAGAGTAAGAAGAGCGTCCCCAAAACAGGACGGAGCGGGCGAGCGGACAGGGATGGTTGTAACGAGGACATCGACGCTCCAAATACCGCAGGAATGGATACCGCAGGGCTGAGTCTATTGAAGCTTACCAACTGATGTAGACACCTTTGCGAACCCACTGCGGGTTGTCGATCTGCTGCATCATGAAGTCGGCAACATCGGCGCGGGCGATGCGGCTGCCGTTACGCGGCAGGGCTTCTCCGTCGATGCGGTACTTGCCGCGGGCTGCGCCGTTGGTCAGCATGGGAGGCATCACCATGGTCCAGTCCAGGTCGCTGGCCGAGAGGATGGCATACTGGGCGATCTGCGAGGCTACCGGCCACTTGAGCACGGTGTTGTAGACGATGTTCTGGACGATCCAGCGGCGGTAGGCGGGCTGCTTGTCGAGCGACGTAGGCAAGGCACCTGCCGATCCCAGGGTGATGATGCGGCGGACCCCAGCCTGATCCATAGCGGCCACGATCAGCGGCAGAGAGTCTTCGAGGATGTCTTCTTTTTTGAGGGAGCGAGCCCCCAGCGCGCTGAGCACCAGGTCGACTCCGGCGATGGTCTTGCGGACGGCCGCGGGGTCTTTGGAGTCACCCTGGATGACCTCCGTGCGATCGGCGTAGGGATAGGTGGCCGGGTTGCGGGTGAGAGCTTTTACGGTGTGTCCTGCGGCCAGACAACGCTCTGTGAGCAGCAGGCCGGTGGCGCCAGTGGCACCGAAGATGGCAATCTTCATGGGAGTAGGCCTCAGCAGTTCTGTACCGATTATCCTCTGGCCGAGGCGTGTGGTGTGAAAAAAGCGGACGCGGTAAGCTCCAATGTTTGTGTCACTTCAACGTTATTCCCACGGTTGGAGACAGGTCTTCTCAGCTATGGGTCTCGTGGCTTGTGCAGAAGTGGGATAAGCAGGGACGTTGGCTGGGGAGTGTACCGGTTCTTCCTATCCTTGGTGGTGGGAGCAGACGGTTTTTCTAAAACGGGACACAGTTCCAAATTGGTGCAGTGGAGTGAGATAGCTACGATATCCACTTTTCAAGCGACAACGGTTACTAGTACTGGTATTTAGTCTTTTCTTAGGTAGTTTCTTAGGAGCAGTAGCGGAGAGGGGATGGGTGAAGCTGTACGGAGCGGGTATCGCGGTCGCACACAAGCATCCCTGCTTTCCACAAAGAAATCTATCGCGCTCCAGGGGTCTTCACCCCTAGAATCAAGCAGAAGGCAACCACCGTCCGAGAGACCATGGCAGTGCAGGCGAGGGGGCTTTCGGTGTACAGTTTTGCCAGAGAGACCAAGTGCAGAGAGACGGAGAGACCGACGTGACGATTGCTACCCAGGAGCCCGAGATGACCGCAAGCGCAGCACCGACTGGCAACCTCGAGATCACCGTCTCCCGCGCGGAGTTGCTGCGGGAACTGACTGCGGCGCAGTCGGTGGTGGAGCGCAAGACCACCATTCCGATCCTGTCGAATTTTCTGTTTGAGGCCGCCGACGACCGCCTGACGATTACGGCGACCGACCTGGACCAGAGCCTGCGGACAAGCTGCGCGGCCAAGGTGAAGAAGCCCGGCGCCTGCACCATTCCTGCCCGCAAGCTGTACGACTACATCAAGCTGCTGCCCGAGGGTGAGATCTCCATCAAGCTGATGGACAACCACTGGGTGCAGATTCGTGCAGGCCGCTC
>DAICZO010000260.1 GCA_027311125.1 Acidobacteriaceae bacterium | reverse complement strand
CAGCGGGAAGCAGGGGCCAACACGATGAGTCCATCACGGCCATTTATCCTTCGGCCGGTGGCCACCTCGCTTTTGATGGTGGCCATTTTGCTTGCCGGATTTGTTGCGTATCTGCAGTTGCCGGTTTCGGCGCTGCCGCAGGTGGATTATCCGACGATCCAGGTGATGACGTTCTATCCGGGGGCGAGCCCGGAGGTGATGGCGTCGTCGGTGACGGCTCCGCTGGAGCGGCAGTTTGGGCAGATACCGGGGCTGAGCCAGATGACGTCGACGAGCTCTGGCGGCGGCAGCGTGATTACGCTGCAGTTCTCGCTGGCGGAGAGCATCGATATTGCGCAGCAGGATGTGCAGGCTGCGATCAATGCGGCGACGAGCTACCTGCCGAAGGACCTGCCGAATCCGCCGGTGTACAGCAAGGTGAATCCGGCGGATGCACCGATTATGACGTTGGCGCTGACGAGCGATACGCTGGCGCTGACGAAGGTGGAAGACCTGGCCGATACGCTGATGGCGCAGAAGATTTCGCAGCTGTCGGGCGTGGGACTGGTATCGATTGCGGGTGGACAGAAGCCTGCGGTCCGCATCCAGGCGAACCCGATGGCGATGGCTAACTACGGGCTTAGCCTGGAGGACATGCGCACGGCGCTGGGGCTGGCCAATGTGGACCAGGCGAAGGGCAACCTGAACGGCAAGACGCAGTCGTACACGATTGGCGCGAACGACCAGTTGCTCTCGAGCGCGGACTACAGCAAGGTGATTATTGCGTATCGCAATGGGTCTCCGGTGCGGCTGTCGGATGTGGCGAATGCGGTGGACAGCGCAGAGAACCTGTACCAGGCGGCGTGGATGGGCACCTCCGCGCAGGCAGCGGCGGCGGACAAGCCAGCGCAGGATGCGGTGCTGAAGCCAGCAGTGATTGTGAACATCCAGCGGCAGCCGGGAGCGAACATCATCGGCGTGGTGGATGAGGTGCAGCGACTGCTGCCACAACTGCGTTCGTCGCTGCCAGCGAGCGTGCATGTGGATGTGTTGACGGACCGGACGAATACGATTCGGGCGTCGGTGTCGGATGTGAAGTTTGAGCTGATGCTGACGATCGCGCTGGTGGTGATGGTGATCTTCCTGTTTCTGCGGTCGTTTGCAGCGACGGTGATTCCAGCGGTGGCGGTGCCGTTGTCGATTGTAGGTACGTTCGGGGTGATGTACCTGCTGGGGTACAGCCTGAACAACCTGAGCCTGATGGCGTTGACGATCTCGACGGGCTTTGTGGTGGATGACGCGATTGTGATGATCGAGAATATCGCGCGCTACCTGGAGGAAGGCGACAGTCCGCTGGATGCGGCGCTGAAGGGCTCGGAGCAGATCGGGTTCACGATTGTGTCGTTGACGGTATCGCTGATCGCGGTGCTGATTCCGCTGCTGTTCATGGGCGATATTGTAGGGCGATTGTTCCGTGAATTTGCTGTAACCCTGGCGGTTACAATTCTGGTTTCGGCGGTGGTGTCGTTGACGCTGACGCCGATGATGGCGGCGAAGCTGTTGCGGCACAAGCCGGAGAGCGAGCAGAATGCGTTCTACCGGAAGAGCGAAGAGTTTTTTGAGTATGTGATTGCGAAGTACGCCGGGGGCGTGCGGTTTGTGCTGCGGCACCAGACGATGACGCTGCTGGTGACGCTGGCGACGTTTGTGCTGACGGTGTACCTGTACATCATTGTGCCGAAGGGATTCTTCCCGGTGCAGGACACGGGCGTGCTGCTGGGGATTACGGAAGCGCCGCAGACGATCAGTTTTTCCGCGATGGGCGAGCGGCAACAGACGCTGGCGCGGATCATTCTGAAGGATCCGGATGTAGAGAGTGTCTCGTCGTTTATCGGGATTGATGGAACCAATGTGACGCTGAACAGCGGGCGCATCCAGATCAATTTGAAAGACCGAGAGCAGCGGACAACGACGGCCTCCGAAGTGATCGAACGGCTGCAGCCCAAGCTGGCGGAGGTGGAAGGCATCCAGTGTTTTCTGCAGCCGCTGCAGGACCTGACGGTGGAAGACCGCGTGAGCCGCACGCAGTATCAGTACTCGCTGGAGGATGCGAACGCGGAGGAGCTGGCGGTATGGACAGACCGGCTGCTGGAGAAACTGAAGCAGATTCCGATTTTGACGGAGGTGAACAGCGACCAGCAGTTGAGTGGTCTGGGCGCGCACCTGGTGATCGATCGCGACACGGCGAGCCGGTTGGGCATCACGCCACAGAACATCGACGACACGCTGGACGACGCGTTTGGACAGCGGCAGGTATCGACGATCTTCACGCAGTTGAACCAATACCACGTGGTGCTGGAAGTGGCACCGCGATTCCAGCGGAACCCTGCTTCGCTGGACAGTATTTATGTGAAGAGCTCGAATGGGACGCAGGTTCCACTGTCGGCGTTTACCCACTTTGAAGAGCGGCAGACACCGCTTGCGATCAATCATCAGGGCCAGTTTCCGGTGGTGACGGTGTCGTTCAACCTGGCGCCGGGCAAGTCGATTGGCGACGCGGTGAGCGCGGTGAACAAGGCGAAGCAAGAGCTGAATATGCCACCGAGCGTGAATGCGGAGTTCCAGGGAACGGCTGCTTCGTTTGTGGCCTCGCTGCAGAATGAGCCGCTGCTGATTCTGGCGGCGTTGATTGTGGTGTACATCGTGCTGGGAGTTTTGTACGAGAGCTACATTCATCCGATTACGATTCTGTCGACGCTGCCTTCGGCGGGCGTGGGTGCGATTCTGGCGCTGTTGCTGTTCCATGTGGACCTGAGCGTGATTGCGCTGATCGGCATTATTCTGCTGATCGGCATTGTGAAGAAGAATGCGATCATGATGATCGACTTTGCGCTGGAGGCGGAGCGGGACCTGGGGATGACGCCGGAGGAGGCGATCTACCAGGCGTGCCTGCTGCGCTTTCGTCCGATCATGATGACGACGATGGCGGCGTTGCTGGGTGGAGTGCCGCTGGCGCTGGGCACGGGTACCGGAAGCGAGTTGCGGCGGCCACTGGGCATCACGATTGTGGGCGGCTTGATTGTGTCGCAGGTGTTGACACTGTTCACGACTCCGGTGGTGTATCTGTTCTTCGATCGTATTGGGCGAAAGTATCTGCATACGGCTGAGGCCGATGCGGAGTTGCGTGCGCATGAGCATGCCGTAGGTGCAGACTGATGGCGAAGGACGTTGGCGGAGTACATTTTTCGGCACCGTTCATCAAGCGGCCGGTAGCGACGTTTCTGCTGTCGATTGCGGTGATTCTGGCGGGTGCGGTGGCGTATGTGCTGCTGCCGGTATCGAGCCTGCCGCAGGTGGAGTATCC
>DAICZO010000254.1 GCA_027311125.1 Acidobacteriaceae bacterium | reverse complement strand
GGGCCAGCATATTGGATGCGGTTACGTAGAAAGCTATGGCTGGTGCGGGGCCGTGCATGGTTGGCTTCACGAGCGGAAGAGCCGCGCAGTCGAGAAACCAGGCATGCGTCAAGTAGACGTTTGCCAAGTAGCGCAGCTGCCGCATTCAATCGCGGTCAAGACCTTTACTGGATGTGTCTACAGCTGCACAGGCGCTGCGTCGCTGGCATCTTGGTCAACCTCAGCCGGAACGAGGATTGCAACCCACTTGTGGTGCTCCGACGGATTGGCCGGGGTGACTGGGTGCAAGCTGCGGCGGATCGGAGACGAGCGAGTGAGGCGAAAGCCAGGAGGGCACGTGAAGATATACTCCACATGTTGCGGAAGCCAGTCGCTGCGGATGAGCGTTACATGCTGGTTGCCCAGCTGCTTGGCCTCCGGCTGCGGCACCGCTTGAATCTCCACACCGGTCTCGAAGTCCTTTGGCGTGGGAGGGAGACACTCCAGGCTGACAAGTAGCTGAAGCGCGTTCTTCACCTTGGCCGACATCTTGGTGCCCTGCACGCGGGGAACGATGAAGATGGCGTGAGTGACACCGTTGGGGGCTTTGCTGGTCTGAGTGAAGCACGGAAGCACAGAGCGTGGCCCGTGGGTTGAGTGCACATTTAGCATGTGCGGAGCACCCAAGTGAAGCGGCAGGGCCGGTGCCTCCTCCACCTCATCCTCATCCTCCTCGGGCTCGAACTCCTCATCCTCTTCGTCCTCATCGTCCTGCAGCCGCCGCTTCAGCTGGAGTTCCTCGACGAGCTTCAGACGAGGATCTGGAACAGGGAGATCAGGATCACCACTGGTGAGTCCGATCAAGTGTACCGGGCTTTTCCACCATGGCACCGGAGGTGGAGACGCGTTGACCAAAGCCCTTGCCACCAATACTCTGGAGCTTGCCCTTGATCTGCTTGTTGGTGAAGCCCTTCTGTCGCCAGAGATTAACAAGCGTCAGCGGAGCCTGCCTGGGCAGCGCAGAGCCGTCGAAGATGGCAGGGAAGAGGCGCTTGCAATCAGCAGCGAACTCAGGGGTGTCAACCTTCTTGTTCCACGGCTTCAAAGGCGGCTTGCCGTTCTTCGCCTTCTTTGATTGCGTCATATCCTCGTCGAGTTCTTCGCGCGCGGCCTGGTCTTCGTCCCAGTACGACTCGTAGTCGTCCGCGGACTTAGGAGGGCGCTTGGGGCGGGAGCTGCTTCGGCCGGACATACCGCGGTAAATCGCGGTAGGCCTACCGCGATGCTACCGCGGTCGACGCGAGCGCCTGCCCGAGAATGGAAAAAGAGTTTCCATATCGGGGCCGAGAAGGGCACTCCGTCACTAAAAAGGCTAAAGATGCTCCCGAAAAAGGAAAATTCCTTTTCCTCGAAATTGGCTCACCTACCGCGGTGCAGCGCGATCGGTCGACCGCGGTGGCTACTTACAGCGGTTCGCCTCTTTGTTGCTTCAGTCGCTCTGGTTGCGTTAGCTGTTCTCCTGTTTGACTCTTTATGGCCGCTCGCGGGTATAGAAGTCTCGCCTTCTGGCGTGATCTCTATACTACTTACTTCCACACCTACTCGCCACAAGCCTGGCGCTCAAACATAGGATTCTCTCTGTCATCTGTGGCATTGATGTGGGCCCTCCTTTACAATCGCGTTGGAGAGCGTCACGAGCCCATCCACTTCCTCATGGCCCTCCACTTCGCTAGGATCTATGATCCTGACATTGTTCTTGCCTCTCGCTTCCGTGTACATCCTCATACCTACCGTGTACATGTGTGGGAGGTCTTCTCCTCCATCCGAGAAACGTTTCACTTCATCCACTGGGACAACCGTCGTCATCATCCCCATCACCCAGGTGGCGCACATCTTTGCGTTGACACCACCTTCACTCGCTTGGACATGAGTATTGCTTCTGCCTTCCAGGAGCATTACTACAGCGGCGAGAAGAAAGATCACGGTACATCTTTCTGCTGCAATCTTCCAACTTGAGCTGAAGTCGTTTGGCCCCACAGGATTCAAGTATCAGATTGCCTGTCATTGCTTTGATGGCAAGATGCATAGTGTTGTGGGCCCTCTTATGGGCCCAAATCAAGACATCACGATTGCTCGGCATTTCCTGCTTCCTTACCTTGACCAAGATGAGCCTGTCTATGTTGACAAAGCCTACATCGATCGAAACGAACCACGCTTCTTGACTCCATTTAAAGGTCGTCCTGAAACACTCACATTCCAGCAGCTGCAGTGGAATGCTGTGCATACCCGCGTTCGCGTAATCATCGAGAACCTTAACTGCCGCTTCAAACGCTTCCAGTGCTTCAAGCGGGAGTGGCGACATGCATTTGCTCGTCATTCAATCGTCTTCCATGCAATCGCCCAGCTGATTCAGGTTGATCTTGATCGACACCCCCTCCGACGCGACCGCTATGAGACTGAGGAGGAGTTTCTCGGAGAGGACTCTGAATAAACTTTGTTTCTACCAAGTTTATGCGACTGGCCGGTAGGAGCAACAAGCTTGGTCACCGGATACTTGGCAAACGTCTAGTTTTTCAATCGCGCGGACCTGCTGCCGGACAACGCCGTGGGCTATCCTGCATCCGAGTCGCGCTCGCCTGACGTGCTCCTGCGCCTGAAGAACGTGCTGGTGGGCTTCGCCTGCAAGAACACGACGTGCGTGACTCAGCTTGCCCAGGTGGGCGCCACACACTCTAACTCCTTCTCTGGCACAAAGTGGGTGCGGTAGCAGGACGATGGAAATATTGCTTCAGCTTTTTGGTTCTTTCAGTGGCAGTGACGTTAGCGCGGTGGGAGCTGGAATCAATGTGGCCCTTCAGGTCATCCTTAAAGCTCCTCTTAAGGGTGACATCAGGGCACAACTGACACGCAACAGTGCCCGCAGAATCGATGACCCTAAAGCAGCGGAACTCTGGCATCGCAAGCAAGTCCTCCTGAAGAGGGGGCTCAAGATTTGTCATTGTCAACAAATTTTGGGGCCCAAAATCGACGTTTCGTTCTCCGGGTCCCGAGCTCCGTTGGCCCCACGCCGAAGGCGGATCGGTAGAGGACATCGCCGGCGAGACTAA
>DAICZO010000240.1 GCA_027311125.1 Acidobacteriaceae bacterium | reverse complement strand
CCTCACCAGCCGACGCTCCGTCATGGAAACCTTCGTCAGCGCCACCCGCACCCGCATCGCCGGGTGGGTCTCCGTCGCCGTCATCCTCACCCTCAACGCCATCCTCCTCCTCCAACTGGCCTTCGCCAGCTAATTGCCTCCCAAACACCACCCCAGCCACCAAAATCTCCACAAGCTGTCCACCCAAAACACCCCCTCCAAATCCCCCTCTTCCACCACCTTTGCAAAATTGGTCTAACCTTTTTGCAGATTTCACAAGACAATGCCGTCGCAACTTTGTACACTTTCGCACGCAGCCGAACCCGGCTTTTTCCGGTCCTCTGCTGAAACTTATTCGATACAGCAACTCCCGAGGAGCCCTAATGACCCCGCACGACACCAACCGCAGAGACTTCCTCAAGCTCGGTAGCGCCGCGCTCGCCACCACCGCCGTCAGCTGGAACGCCACCAGTTACGCCAGCATCATCGGCGCCAACGACCGCGTCCGCGTTGGCGTCGTCGGCTGCGGAGACCGCATGAAGCAGGCCCTCATCCCCTGCTTCCATCAGCATTCCAAGGAACTCAACTTCGAACTCGTCGCCGTCTCCGACCTCTGGAACCGCCGCCGCGACGAGGGCGTCGCCTATATCGAAAAAGTCACCGGCAGCAAAGTCACCACCGCCCGCAACAACGACGAACTCTACGCCCGCAAGGATGTTGACGCCGTCCTCATCGCCACCGCCGACTTCCAGCACGCCCAGCACGGCATCGAAGCCGTCAACGCAGGTCGCGACGCCTACGTCGAAAAGCCCACCGCCCACACCATGAAGGACGCACGCAACTTCCTCGCCGCCGTCAAAAAAACCGGCAAGATCGTCCAGGTAGGCACCCAGCGCCGCTCCACCCCCAGCTACCAGAAAGCCTATGAATACATCAAATCCGGCAAGTTCGGCGATATCGTCATGGTCGAGATGACCTGGAACGTCAACCAGCCCGGACGCTGGCGCCGCCCCGACGTCGTCCCCCTCCTCAAGGAAGAAGATACCGACTGGGGACGCTACCAGCTCGACCTCCCCAAGGAGGCCTTCGACGCCCGCAAGTACCTCGAGTTCCGCCTCTTCTGGCCCTACTCCTCCGGTATCCCCGACCAATGGTTGGTCCACCAGATCGACACCGTCCACTGGTTCAGCGGCTACCCCCACCCCCGCTCCGTAGTCGCTAACGGTGGCAACTACCTCTGGCACGACGGCCGCAAAAACTGGGACACCATGACCGCAGTCTTCGATTACGGCCCGGAGGACGACCTCACCAAGGGCTTCCAGGTCCAGTACTCCTCCCGCTTTACCAACTCCGCCGGAGGCGTCAAAGAGCTCTACTTCTCCAACGGCGGCATGTTGGATATGGACAAGCAGCGCGTCACCCCCGATGGCGGCCTCACCGCACGCTCCGCCGCGGAAATGAAAATGCAACCAAACCAGTTACAAAGCTTCTCGCTCAGCGAAGACGTCCAGAAGGCCGAAACCTCCGCCAACACCGGAGCCGACCCGCAGACCTCCGCCAACGTGCGCAACTGGATGGAGTGCGTTCGCTCCCGCAAAACCCCCAACGCCAGCATTGAAGCCGGTTACAGCCACTCCGTGGCCCTCTGCATGAACATCGCGGCCATCCAGACCGGCCAGAAGGTCACCTTCAACGACAAAACCCAGCAGGTCATGGTCGGAGGCAAGGTCTATGCCTAAGCTCTCCCGGCCCAGCCTGCTGGTGGGCTGCTTCGTCGCCATGCTCAGCCTTTCTCCCAACGCCTTCGCCAAATCCAAGGGGGTGCAAGTCACCCCCGACGAGGCCCACCAGCGCGTCGACATCACCGTCGACGGTGCACCCTTCACCTCCTACGTCTGGCCCAGCACCCTCAAAAAGCCGGTCCTCTATCCGCTCATCGCACCCGGCGGCATCGAGGTCACCCGCGGCTATCCGCTCGCCCCCCGCGAGGGCGAACGCACCGATCACCCCCACCACGCTGGCATGTGGTTCAACTTCGGCAACGTCGATAACTTCGACTTCTGGAACAACTCCGACGCCATCAAGCCCGAAAATCGCGACAAAATGGGCACCATCCATCACCAGAAGATCGTCTCCACCAAAAGCGGAGCCCACCGCGGAGAACTCGTCGTCGACTCCCTCTGGACCAACGGCGCCGGCAAAGACGTCCTCCAGCAGACCACCCGCTACGTCTTCTCCAGCACCGCCACCTCCCGCACCATCGACACCATCGTCACCCTCACCGCACTCGATCATGTCGTCTTCCACGACGACAAGGAAGGTCTGCTCGGCATCCGCGTAGCTCACTTCCTCGAGTCCGCCAATGAAAAGGGTGGCACCTTCACCGATGCCAGCGGTCGCCCCACCCAGGTACAGGCCTCCAACGTTCCCGGAGCCACCGGCGTCTATCTCACCAGCGAAGGCAAGCAAGGCGACGCCGTCTGGTCCACGCGCGGACGCTGGTGCATCCTCACCGGTACCAACAGCGACCACAAAACCGTCTCCATCGCC
>DAICZO010000233.1 GCA_027311125.1 Acidobacteriaceae bacterium | reverse complement strand
CCCCCTGCTCGACGAGTCCACCCTCGCCCCCGAAGACCGTGCCTCCTTCGCCACCCTGCGCGATATCGCCACGCTGCTTGCGCCCATCGATGCCAACTCCATCACCCCGGGCGGCGGCGGCTCCGACATAGGCCCCATCACCTCCGAAGGTGTGCCCAGCCTCAGCCCCCACACTGTCGCCCAGCACTACTTCGACTGGCACCACACCGAGGCTGACACGCTGGACGAAGTCAATCTCCAGGAGTTCCGCCACAACATCGCCATGCTCTCCGTCATGTCCTACGTCCTGGCCGATATGCCCGGAACGCTCGCCGGACACAAAGGTCCGTCCAGCGAGTAGCACGCCGAAGAATCACGTGCTGTACGCGGCAATCTATGCAAAACTATCCGGAAGAGGATGCAGCCTGTATCTTCTTCCGGATAACTGCTCCCTTTTCATCTTCAGCCTTGCGTCACTTTCCTTTCACGACAACTGCATCTCTTTCGTAAGACCTCACATCAACCGATACACCGATATCGTCGCGCCTGACCGACAGAGGACAGACAATCTATGGACATCCATACCATCCATGTGGAACATGCTCTGTTGCTTGGCCTCTATACCTTCCTGACTCTGATCAACTCCCGGCTGCATCTCACCTCTAAAGGCGTGCACTGGTTCCCCATCTACAACCTCTGCGCCTTTATGGGTGCCGTGCTCATCGCACTGCGCGGCCACATACCAGACACCATCTCCATCGTTGCTGGAACTGTCTTCTTTCCCATCGGCTACGTCTTCCTCCATCGCTCCCTCACCGAGTTCTTCGACCGTGGAGCGTACCAATCCCGCATCCAGATTGGCCTCGTCCTCATCGCGCTTGCATCCGCAATTCAATTTGGTGTGCTGCACCCAAACACCCAGATGCGGCTGATCGTATACAGCCTGGTCCTCGCCACGCAGGTCGCACTCAGCGCCCGATTCGTCTTTCGTGAGGCTACCGGATACCTCCGCGTCGCAGGCTCGCTGATGGGCATCGTGCTCTCCATGCTGGTGGCTAACAACATCATCCGGGCCCTTGGCACCACCGTCTACGGAGCCCCTGCCAACTACCTCCGCAGTGGCTCCCTGCTGGCATGGACGATCCTCGAAGTCTCCGTCCTGCAGGGCGCGGTCACGGTAGCCTTCGTCTGGATGACCGCTGCGACCCTGCGCGAAGACCTCCACCACCAGGCCTCCACCGACCCCTTGACCGGCGTGCTCAACCGCCGCGCGGTCGAACTCGTCGCCGAGCGCGCCATCGCATTCAGCCAGTCCAACCGCTACCCATTCTCTGTCATCCTCATCGATCTCGACCGCTTCAAACAGATCAACGACAGCCTCGGACACCAGTTCGGCGATGCAACCCTCGTCGCCGTCGTCCGCTGCCTGCAGCGTGAACTCCGCAAAGAGGACATCCTCGCCCGCATCGGTGGCGACGAGTTTGTCGTGCTGCTCTCCAACACTAACCGCAGTGCTGCGCTGGAGACCGCCGAGCGACTCCGCACCGCACTCGAGCAACTCACCATCGTCCACGGCCAAACCTCCGCCACCATCAGCGCCAGCTTCGGACTCGCCCAGTTGGAACACTCCACCCGCGACTGGGATCATCTCATCAGCAACTGCGACAAAGCCCTCTACTCCGTCAAAGCTGGAGGAGGAAACCTGGTAGCAACCACCTGACCTATCGCCACAACACGGCTACGCCTCCGCTACCACCCCAGCGTCCCCGGCGATCCCTTGAACGGCCCGCGTACATGCGACGTAATCCACCCACCATAAAAATCGCCGGGCTGCGGCTGCACCCGTTCCTCGTCGATGTAGCACTCGTCGACACGACTGGCATAGAACGCAAGATACCCAGCCATGCCGCCATAGATACCGGTCGGCTCCGCATAGCTCCACGCTGCATCGCGCACCCGAACCGCCAGTCGCCCACGCTCCGGCAGCATCTCGATGTTCCAGTACTCGGCAAATCCTTTAAACTCACAAAAACTGGGCTCTCGCCGTGAAGGAACCATGTACTCCATCGCAATATCCGACTGCGGAATGTAGTACACCGGCGGATGGCTCGTCTCCAGAATCCGCAGTGACTCAGTCGTCTCCGCCAGCACACGTCCCGCATGCACGATCTTCAAATGTCGCCCGCTCGACTCCAGCCGCGGCGGCCGTGGATAATCCCACACCGACTCCGACCCATGTTGACCACGCGAAATCCCTGACATCATCCCCACCTCTCTTCACACTTTAGCCTGCTAGCATCAAATCGCATCATGATTCTTGCTGCTCCGGAGCCTACCTTTGCACCCAGCCGATAAAAAACTCAACGAGATGAATCGACTCTCTGACATGGCCCACTTTCCTGCAATCGTCAACGCCGGAGCCACGTGCAACATCCTCATCACTCTCTCCGTCACATGGCTGCTCCTGCAGCACTATCCCACAGTTGCCCGCCTGCCCTACGCTCTGCCACTTTGGATCGTAGCCGTCCTCATTGCCAATCTGCTGCCGGTCATCGTCCTTCGCCTCATCTCCGGCGACAACACCCCATACTCCACGCTTCGTAACATGGACTTCTTCCGTGACCAGCACCGCTTCTCCGACTGGGTCTACCTCGCTGCCAGTGCCAACATGGCCTTCTGGATCATTCTAGGCTGGACACTCTTCCTCACCTTCCCTGCCCCCGGCACGCTCTACGCCACGTTAGCAGTCGCTGCATTGGCCACCTTCGCCCCAGTTCTACTCCGTAAAAAGACTTAGCCGCCAACCGACCACCGACGCCACTCAACACCTACGCAACATCTCCTGCTCCCTGCCGCAACATCTCTATCAGTCCTGCCTCATCCAGCACTGCAACTCCCAACTGCTGTGCCTTCTCCAGCTTCGACCCCGCCTCCTCACCCGCAACGACGTAGCTGGTCTTCTTGCTCACGCTTCCGGAGACCTTCCCTCCCGCGCGCTCAATCAACTCCTTCGCCGCCTCGCGCGTCATCGTCGGCAGCGTGCCGGTCAGCACAAACGTCAGCCCTTCCAGCGTAGAAGTCGTAACCCTCTTCTCGGCTATAAACGTAAGGCCCGCCTCGCGCAGCCGTTCCACCAACTCACGGTTATTCGGCTCGGCAAAGAACTCCACAATCGCCTGTGCCACCCGCGGCCCTACCTCGTTGACCGCTTCCAACTCCTCCGGCGACGCAGCCATCAACGCGTCCATACTGCCAAAGTGAGCCGCCAGCAACTGCGCCGTCCGCTCCCCCACAAACCGTATCCCCAGCCCAAACAACACCCGCGCCAGCGGAGCCCCCTTCGACTTCTCAATCTCATCCAGCAGCGCCTGAGCCGACTTCTCTCCCACCAGTTCCAGCTCCAGCAACTCCGGCTTCTTGTCCTTCAAGCAATACAGATCCGGGATCGACCGCACCAGTCCTGCCGCCAGCAACTGTGCCACCATCACGTCACCCAGGCCTTCGATATTCATCACCCCGCGCGCCGCAAAGTGCAGTAGCTCTTCCCGTATCCGCGCCGGGCACGCGGCATTCACACACCGCCAGTCCACCTCGCCCTCCACCTTCACCAGGTGCGCTTGGCACTCCGGACACAGACTCGGAAACACGATGCTGCGCTCGCCCCGTGCATGGCTCGCATCCTGCACCACCTCGACGATCTTCGGAATCACATCTCCGCCCCGCTCCACCCTCACGAAGTCCCCGATCCGCACGCCCAGCCGCCCAATCTCATCCGCATTGTGCAGCGTAGCCCGCGTCACCGTCGTCCCGCCAATCAGCACCGGCTGCAGCACAGCCACTGGCGTCACCTTGCCCGTACGACCCACCTGGAACAACACATCCTCCAACTGCGTTACCCCGGCGCGTGCAGCAAACTTGTACGCCATCGCCCACCGTGGAGCCCTGCCGGTAAATCCCAGCCGCCGTTGCTGCGACGTCGAATCCACCTTGATCACGACACCATCAATCTCGTACGACAACGTCTCGCGCAGCGTCTCCGCCTGGGCAATAAATGCCAACACGCCATCCATGCTCTCTACTGTCTGCGCGTGCGAGTTCACCCGAAACCCTGCGGTTCGCAAAGCCGCCAGCGCCGCCGTCTGATCGCCCAGAAACATCTCGCCATCCCGAAGCAGAAAATACGCATAAAAATCCAACCGCCGTTGCGCCACAATATTGGGCTCCAACGTCCGAATCGTACCCGCCGCCGCATTCCGCGGATTCGCTGCCGGAGCCAGCCCCTGTGCCTCCCGCTCTTCATTCAGCTTCTCAAATGCAGCCTGCGGCAGCACCACCTCACCCCGCACCTCAAACTCCTCCGGCATCCCCGCAGCTTTCAGGTCCGCCGCTGAAACTCGCAATGGCACAGAGCGAATCGTCCGCACGTTGGTCGTAACATCCTCACCAATCTCACCATCACCACGCGTAATCCCACGCAGCAACACCGCGCCAGTTGACTGTGCTCCCTTCCCCCGTCCAGCCGGACCCGGCCCATAGTGCAGCGCCAGCGAAAGCCCATCCAGCTTCAACTCACACTCAAACCGCACCGTCTCGGTGCTCGGCAGAGCCTCCTTCACCCGCTGCTCCCAGGCCCGCAGTTCGTCTTCCGTGTAAGCATTGTCCAGCGACAGCATCGGCCGCGAATGGGCCACCTTCGCAAAACCCTCCGCCGGCTTACCTCCCACCCGCTGCGTCGGCGAATCCGCCTCCACCAGCTCCGGATGCTCCGCCTCCAACGCCTTCAGACGGTTCATCATCACGTCATACTGCGCGTCCGTGATCTCCGGCGCATCCAGCACATAGTACAAATGCTCGTGTCGCCGCAGTTCGTCCCGCAGTTGTGCTATCTCTCGCTCCACCATCGCCATACTAGACATGCCACCCAGTATAAAGAGCCAGCCCTTACCCCAGCCGTTTCAGCGTCGGCTCCACCCACACCCGCCGCGCCTCCGCTGACCCCACCACATCGAAGTCGTAGAACCGCTCCAAGATCTCCCGATCCTCTGCGAACCGCTCCACCGCCATCCGTGCAAACGCGGCACGGTCGATCCAAGCCTCCGTCCCACACTCCCGCAGCATGCCAGCCAGCAGCTTGATCCAGAAAGCCGTCACCGTCTCGTGATATCCACTGGTCGCCGTATTCTGCCCACCCATCGCCACGTTGTAGCGGCTAACATTTCGCCGCATCCGCTCCAGAGCCGCAATCTCCCCGAATCCATGCACGTACCAGGCCCCGGTCAGCAGATGCGCCCCGTGCGTCCACCGCTCTTTGGGCAGCGTCATCGCCTCAAACGCCTCCACAAACTCGTGCATTTCACGCTAATCCTGCGGCAGCCTATTCGACATAAAGCCGAATATAGCAGGCCACGTCCAACAGAACCCTTGCATCTCTCTGTCTCAATTTGATAGCTTGAGCAACTCGCACGACATCTGTCCTGACTTCTCGGAATTTTTCCCCTCAAGGAGTACGCGATGAGCCAAGTCCGTGTCCTCGTCGGCACCCGCAAAGGTGCTTTCATCCTTACCTCCGACGCCTCCCGCAAGCACTGGAACGTCGCCGGTCCTCACTTCGCCGGATGGGAGATCTACCACCTTAAGGGCTCGCCCATCGATCCCAACCGCATCTACGTCTCGCAGTGCAGCGGCTGGTTCGGACAGATGATCCAGCGCTCCGACGACGGCGGACTCACCTGGACTGCTGTCGGCAACGAGTTCCCCTACGAAGGCGTTCCCGGCACCCACCAGTCGCACGATGGCACCGCACACCCCTGGGCGTTCAAGCGCGTCTGGCACCTCGAGCCCTCGCTCACCGAGCCCGATACCGTCTACGCCGGCATCGAAGACGCAGCCATCTTCCGCTCCACCGACGGCGCCCACACCTGGCAGGAGCTCGCCGGCCTGCGTCGCCACGGCTCCGGACCCCTGTGGCAACCCGGTGCCGGCGGCATGGGCCTCCACACCATCCTGCTCGACCCCTCCAACCCACAGCGCATCTTCATCGCCATCTCCGCTGCCGGAGCCTTCCGCACCGACGACGGCGGCCTCACCTGGCAGCCCATCAACAAAGGCCTCCACTCCACCTATCTGCCCAATCCCGAGGCCGAAGTCGGTCACTGTGTTCATCACATGGCCATGCACCCCAGCCGCCCCGGTGTCCTCTTTATGCAGAAGCACTGGGACGTCATGCGCTCCGACAACGCTGGCGAACAGTGGCGCGAGATCAGTGGCAACCTGCCCACCGACTTCGGCTTCGTCATCGATGTCCACGCCCACGAGCCTGAAACCCTGTACGTCGTCCCCATCAAATCCGACGGCGAACACTTCCCACTCGACGGTAAACTCTGTGTCTACCGCAGCCGCTCCGGCGGCAACGAGTGGGAGCCCCTCACCAACGGACTCCCCCAGAAAGACTGTTACGTCAACGTCCTCCGCGACGCCATGGCCGTCGACCAACTCGACTCCTGCGGCATCTACTTCGGCACCACCGGCGGCCAGGTCTACGTCTCCCCCGACGCCGGATACACCTGGGCCCCCATCGTCCGCGATCTCCCCGCCGTCCTCTCCGTC
Organism: Acidobacteriaceae bacterium; assembly: GCA_027311125.1. GTDB lineage: Bacteria > Acidobacteriota > Terriglobia > Terriglobales > Acidobacteriaceae > Edaphobacter. Next base: position 276 of record DAICZO010000233.1, on the reverse strand, counting down.
GAGGTCCAAACCCTCCCATGACCGCACTCCCCGGTCCCCAGCCCAATAGCCTCCCCAGTACCAGAATCGTCCGCGTCGAGCTGCCCGCACACCTACGCACCCTCGCTCGCATCACGGGTGAGGTTCAACTCAGCATCGCCGGACCCATCACCCAGCGCAGCATCCTCGACCACCTGGAAGCCCGCTATCCCATGCTCCGCGGCACTATCCGCGACTACGCCACCCAGCAACGTCGTCCCTTCCTGCGCTTCTTCGCCTGCGAGGAAGATCTCTCAC
>DAICZO010000232.1 GCA_027311125.1 Acidobacteriaceae bacterium | reverse complement strand
GGCGATGGTTTTGGCGAACGGCTTTTGACCACGGCACAGGATTTATTCAGTTGCGGCTTCTCGTCGGTTTGTCTCATCGATTCTGACTCCCCTACGGTGCCCAGGGCTGCCTTCGCGATGGCAGTCGACGCCTTGCAACAGCCAGGTGATCGCATCGTCCTTGGCCCGTCTCACGATGGCGGCTATTATTTGATCGGCATGAAGCAGGCGCATACCTCGCCATTTGAGAACATCGCTTGGAGCACAGCTTCGGTCTGCACAGAGACAGTCGCAGCCATTCACGGTATCGGTGTCGAGTTGGTTCTCTTGCCGCTATGGTACGACGTCGACGACGCGGCAACTCTGTCCATCCTGCGATCGGAACTGATCGAAGGTCGTCAGCCCGACTTTACCTCGTTGCCCGGTTACGCCGCAGACTACAGTCGGCAGTTTCTCAAGCAATTGGATGGCTCCGCATGAAGTTATTCGAGTCTCCACATAGGCCAACTTATCGCCCCTGGATGACAAACGCTATCCTGTCCCTGCTTGGGTTTGGACTCCTCTCTTGCACCAGGCAGCTTACTGTCGAGTTCCATCACTTCATGTTCGGATTCTCCGCCGTCGCGGGCTCGTCCGTTATCTTGTTTGCAGCTTCAGCCGCTGTAATCCTCACGCTGCCTGCGAATCGTTTCACCCTGCCACTTCTCATCTGCTTTGGCATTGCATTCCGGCTGGTCACATTGTTGCCCGAACCGTTCATGTCATCGGACATTTACCGATACGCCTGGGACGGCGTCGTCCAGCATGCCCACATCTCCCCGTATCGATATGCTCCAGGCGATCCAGCGCTCACGTTCCTCAGGGCTCCAAACCAGAACCTCTTCGATCACATAAATCGTCGCGACTACGCGCACACGATCTATCCCCCGTTCGCCCAGTTTCTCTTTTATGGCATTACATGGATCAACGCTTCGGTCACCTTCATGAAGCTGGCAATGATTCTCTTTGAGGGCATTACCGTCTATGCCCTCATCCAGCTACTGCCAGCCCTTGGAAGGCGCAGGGAAGTAGTGTTGCTCTACGCATGGTGTCCCTTATTGATTTGGGAGATCGGTAGCTCCGGACACTTGGACTCAGCGGCCATGGCTTTTATCGTCCTCGCGCTACTTGCGCGCCAGCGGCAGCAACCGATTGCGACGGGCCTTTTCTTAGGGGCCGCTATCCTCATCAAATTTTATCCACTGGTGCTGTTCCCCGCGCTGTGGCAGCGCAAAGACTCAAAGATGCCCTTAGCCATTGCCGGCCTCGCGACATTCTCCTATGCCTGTTATGCAAGCGCAGGCCGTTTAGTCTTTGGGTTCCTCGGAGGCTATGTCCATGAGGAGGGCATGCAATCCGGTGCACGATATTTTCTGTTGCAGTGGATGCAACGCGTTCCTGGGCTAGGGCACATCTCCGTTACAGCTTATCTGGTGGGAGTGGTTGCCATGATGGGATCTCTGGCGCTGTGGAGCTGGAAAGCAGGCAACAGTGACCGAAGCTCCCAGATCGCTCAATTCTGGGTTCGGTGGTTCCAGCTGCCAGCAGGTGCTGAGTTCCTCCCCGGCGCGCTATTTCTCGCCTTGGCGATGATGCTGTTCTTCTCGCCCCACTATCCGTGGTATCTGGCATGGCTTATTCCGTTTGGCGTTTTGCTTCCTAACCTCCCGATATTTACCTACACGCTAGGGCTCTTTTACCTGTCAGCAACCCCACTAGGCGCGGGAACACCTGAGTCGCAGTATCGTCTCAATTGCATCCTGTATGCTGCGCTCGTGCTCGCGTGTTTTCTGGAACTGATGATTCGCCTTGGGTATAGTCGAGTAGTGGCAACAGGGAAGCGCAGCGCATGAATTCTTCGCACATCTCGGTGATTATCCCTGCTTTAAATGAACGAGAATCAATTGGCCACGTGGTTGATTCGATGCCGTGGTCGCTCATTGCAGAGTGCATCGTAGTCGACAACGGATCGACCGATGGCACCGACGAAGTCGCTCGCAGCGCAGGTGCAAAGGTCGTCTACGCCCCACGAGGATATGGATCGGCCTGCAAAGCCGGAGCACAGGCTGCGCTGCTCACCAGCAGCATACTCGTTTATCTGGATGGTGACGGTAGCGATGACATTGGCGACCTTCCACGCATCGTGGCACCCATAGAAGAGGGCGTTGCGGATTTTGTTCTCGGCTCACGTATACGAGGACAAGCGCAACCAGGTTCAATGCTTGGGAGCCAGATCTTCGCAGCGCATCTCATCGGTCTTCTCGTACGAGTAGTCCAGGGCGTCCGTTACACCGACATGGGACCCTTTCGCGCCATCCGACGGTCAAGCTTCAACGAACTTCCGATGACAGAGATGACCTACGGATGGAATCTCGAGATGCAGATCCGTGCCGCTCAGCACAAACTGCGCATCCTCGAGATTCCCGTTCGCTATCACTGCAGGATTGGTGGAGTGAGTAAGGTGTCCGGAAACTTCAGTGCATCCCTCAAGGCCGCCATACGAATCCTGGGTGTAGTTGTTCGGATAGGAATGTCACGCCGTCCCTGAAGACTTCGTGATGTTCTGCACGATCCCCTTTTCACGCAGACCGACTTCGGCTTTGGCAAAATAATCCTCGACCGGCCCCTGTGTCTTGATCCAGGCAATGTACCGTGCGATTCCTTCTTCGAGAGGCACTCTCGGTTCATAACCGATGGTTCGGATGCGAGAGATATCCGAGATGAGTGATCGAATCTATCCCGGCCGGAACTCTCCTCGAGCGATCGGCTCAATCGATACGCCGAGTTGCTCGGCAATGATGCGAGCAAGATCACGCACACTCGTGGCTCGCCCGCTACCGACGTTCACGGCAAGCCCGTCAAGCGTATCTGTAGTGGCAGCCAGAAGGTTGGCTTGCGCAATGTCCTCAACAAAACACAGGTCACGCGTCTGCTCTCCGTCTTCATACATAATCGGCGGTTGCCCATTCAGGAGACGTGTGCAGAAGATGGCGATCACACCGGTATATGGATTGAACAACGACTGCCTCGGACCGTACGTGCACGAATAGCGCAGCGCCACAGTCGGAATGCCCGTTTGCTTCCCCCACAAAAGCACGAGTCTCTCTTGATCGACCTTGGTCAGCGCATACACCGTCTCACCCCCGCCGGGTGTACCTTCAGCAGTGGGTATCGACGAAGTCGGCCGTCCGCAATGCGGGCAATGTACCTGGAAGTCTCCTGCTCGCATCTGTTCGGCGGGCCGCAGCAACGGGACTACAGCACCATGCACGCTGCATTCGGCAGCACCCTCGCTGTAGACCGCTTGCGAACTCGCAACAAGCACCTTCCGAATCGGCAATTTGTGATCGCGAATGATCTCCAGCAGTTGTGCTGTGCCGAAGCTATTCACCAGGACATACTTCGCCATCTCCGGCATATATCCGCCATAAGCTGCTTCGTGGAACACGACATCAATGTCCGTCAAGGCAGCGCGTACAGTCTCATAATCCTGCACGTTCCCCTGCACAAATTCAGCGCTCGGATGAATCCATGCAGGCCTTCCATTCTTATGTGTCTGCGGCTCAAGGTTGTCCAGAATGCGAACCTGCCAGCCTTCTCTGATAAGGAGATCAACAATATGTGAGCCGATCAGACCGGCCCCTCCCGTGACTAACGCGCGCTTCCGCTCAATGTCCATAGGCCTATGGTATCGAGATTATCTCGAAGACAACAAAAGGATCACCCACAGAGACCACACCGCCGCTTATTGGTAAACATATCGGTCCCCAGAATCGACAGCGTGCTCCTACTGCCATCGTCCATATCAGTCCGTGCTCGTACCTCGAAGAACGAAAAACACAGCCGAGCCACGCCCAACATGGCCTGACCGATGTTTGTATCAGTGAAGTCCTTCGGGTAGCACAGCAATCTCCGAGTTCGGATCACCGCAGCAAGTAGTTCTGCTCTCACCGGCATTGCCGTGGAGCGCCAGTACCCATCCTGACCCACAAGCAGGAGGACCGCCTGTGTCTGGTGATCTTCGCCTCCCGTCACATCACCCCATAGCGCACCAGAGGAATGTCTGAAGTATCCCAATGGATACGACGAGTTGAGTCAGTCTCGCTGGAGCACCAGTGACAAATGATTCATTTCAGGATGGATTCGTGGTGGCCCGGGCAGGAGTCCAACCTGCGACCTTCGCGTTAGGAGTGCGCTGCTCTATGCAACTGAGCTACCGGGCCACTCAGCCTAGTGTATCGCGAGGCCTTTACTACCC